>JALOOG010000111.1 GCA_025454525.1 Anaerolineae bacterium
TGATCACCCTACCGCCGGTCGGGATTTTCACCCTGCCCCGAAGGTTATATGTGATTGTCAGTGCGTGCAAAACCGTTCGATCTATTTTTCACGCACTTCACCTTTAATCGTATTCCAAACCGCCTAAAAGCGCAATAGCGTTCTAAGCTTTTTGTAACAGAGGGTGTATCAGAGCAGAAAAAGCATGAGTCTGTTATGTCTATCATCGACTCCAAGTGCCAACCGTACACGACGGACACAAGGTGCGCGGCACATCTTCAGGTGCGCTTAAGGTGTATAAAGCCATGCCATAACCCCAAAATGGCGCGGTGCTAATCACCAATGAGCGTCCATCTGGTGACCATTCCACCGCATAGACGATGTTCATAGAAGAGTCCACGCCCGTTGAAAATTCGCGTTCATTCGTACCGTCCGCCTGCACAAGATACACCGCTGTGCCATCCCGCACAAAGGCGATGGTGTCACCGTCCGGCGACCAAACAGGATTTCGATTGATCCCGTTTTCCTCAATTAAAACACGGCGTTCAGTTCCATCGACATTGATCACCACCAGATCTCCTTCTACGCTCAACACGATCTCTCTACCGTCCGGTGACCATGCCGCTTCATACTCAATCAGTGCATCATTGGTCAACGGTTGGAGCGTAGCATCGGCGAATGTGTAAAGGTATCCATCGGCGTTATCCTCTGTGTATCCAATGACCAACAGTGTTGCTCCATTGGGGGAAAGCGCAGCAAAGCTTGGATTGACCGGGAACTGGATCGGCGTTATTGCACCGCTTGGCAAATGTAACCGCAACAGTTGGGATGGCGCTTCCACGAAACTGATGTCATCACTCATTCCATAAAGTACGGTGAACCATTCCCCGTTGTCAGAGAGGCTAGGAGAGTCAAAACGGTAGCTTTGTAATGTTACATCACTGGCAAGGGTTGGGTGATTTGAAACCTGCATCAAGACATTTTGCTCACTGAAATAGAGGCTATCACCCTCTGCATTGAAGCGTAATTGTCTTGCGTATGACTTGGCAACGATTGTGTAAGGCTCATCTGGTGTAGCTAAGGGGACTATTGTGATGTACCAATCAGCGGCCCCCCAAATTGCTTGTGAATCTGCATTCGCTATAGCAATCTGTGAGGCATCGGCCGACCAAACGGGATCTACAATGAAAGCACCGTCTTGATAGAGATCGCGTTCGTTTGTCCCATCTGCATTGATGACCCTCAAATTGTTATCCGCACGCACAAAAGCGAGGCTTCTCCCATCCGGTGACCATGCGGGATCACTTTCAGCCACATCATTGTCCGTGAGTTGGGTAATCGTGCCGTCTGCACGATCAAGGATGAACAGTTCGGACTCGCTATCACGTCCCCGAATGAACGCGATCCGTTGGTCGTCCGATGACCACGCACCCATCCGATCTTGATGATCATCGGTTAGGCAAGTTGGAGTAAGCGCTGCCGTAGTTAGGTCAATCAGACATAATTGTGTGATCGCTGTGTTATCCGCCGGATCGGTGCTGGATGTGTAGAGAATCTGTGTACCATCCGGTGACCAAACAGGTTCGGAGGCGCTGATTTCAGCATCTGTGATCGCACGTTCCGCCGAACCATCGGCATTAGCGATCCATATTTGCTGACTCGGCCAATCGGTGTTACGTGTGAACACCATCTGTGTTTGATCTGGAGACAGGACGATGTCAAATCCCGTTTCATCAATAGAGACGATCGATTCTGGGATCGGCTGCATATTTGAAACGGTAACTCTCCCAAAATTTAGGTAAGCGATTTGATCGCCATTAGGTGAGACACTGGGTGAAAATATGCTGATGCCCGGTAGCAACAAATATCGAGCGGCATAATCAGCGGTGATCACGTTGTATTGATAGAGCGCACTAGTCAACGGATGAGCGGGATTACCCGTATTGACCAACAGGGTCTCGTTATCGGGTAGCCAAGCAAGCGCATAGACGATCGGTTTAAGACCTAAACCGCTTTCGTTGATCACATTCCCATTCTCTAAGGTGAGCAGTTGTGTTTCACCCTCTCGAATAAAGGCTAAAAAGCGCCCATCGTTTGACCAACGCGGTTGTGACCCATTGGTCGCTAATTGGCGTATCTCGCTCCCGTCGGATCGGGCGCTATAAATATTTGACCCACGCACAAACGCCACTTGATCACCTGACCAGTGCGGCTGAGTCGCATTTTCTAACCACAAGCGGACATTTTGACCGTCCGCATCCATACGATACAGAGACTCAATCCCACCACGGGTTGAACTAAAGATGATTTCGGTTGCATCGGGTGACCATGTAGGGTAACGATCGATCGCCGGATCGGTGGTCAAGCGGGTGATCGCATTGTCATCGGCATTCAGGAGATACAACTCAAAATTCCCTTCATGGGTGGATGCTAAGGCAATTTGCGCGCCGACGGGCGACCACATCAGATCCCGATAGGGGTTACTAAAATCCGGTAGCAACGCGCTTTGGGCGTTCGGCTCGATCAGCGTTAACGCCCTTTGATTCATATCTAAAGCTACCAACCTGCCAAATGGGATATATTGGCGGGCTAACCGATCTTGATAGACGAAAAACGCTGCTCCGATACCCAGCACAAGGAGTATCACCACGAAACCAACTTGTTTAGGCGAGAATTGTCTTACTTTGCCGTCATTGGAGGTTTTAGTACGATCGATGTGCTTGTTCATCTGGTGTCCCTCATTGACCATCCATTTGATGAGTTTTAGTCTAGCACAACCCATTGTGAGCGCTAGAAAGCAACCAAAATATTGACCCAGAGCGCAGAAGGGGTGATCATCCCTATCCTTCCGAAAACCTATAGCCGTCTTACCGTAAAACCCGTATACTGAAAGCTAAATTTGTCCAACACACATGGAGTAGGTGAATGTCACGAATGATCCGATTACTTCTACTAGCGCTTAGTCCATTCGTATTCCTAGCCGCTTGCCAATCGGCCCCAGCGCCTACCCCTGACACCAGCGGCACTTTTCCGACACCCATCGAAACGATCACTTGGAATCGCAGCCCTGATCAAATTGTGTTTCGGGCCGAAGTGTCGGGCGGAAACCCAGATGAATTTGCCCGTCGCAATGATATTCCCCCTTGTACGATCTACGGGGATAATCGCGTCGTGTGGACGGTGACTAACGTCGGCATTGATGACACGGTGCTATTTGATGTGTTAAGCGATGAGGTGATCAGCACCTTCGCCCGTCAATTAATCGAAATGTACAACCTCTATCAATACACGGCCGGCGCGGAATTGGTGGGGCAAAGTGAACCCCCCGTGACCGAACAATTGACCTTAAACGTCAACGGACGCGATCATCGGGCCGATGCGTTCGGTGGACTCGCTTATGCTGATTATGAGATGCTTCGCGATGCTTGCCGTTCCTTAAGTCAGACTCCGATCGCCTTTGAACCTCAAGGGGCGTGGGTGTCAGTACAACGAGTCGATTATGACCCAAATCGATCGAGTATCTTGTGGGATGCCAATGCGTGGTCATGGGATCTTAATACCATGTCCAGTAACCCTAATCCGCAATGGCTCAGCGATACTGAAGTGCGGTTTGTCTGGTCACGGATTCGTAGCATGGGCGGGGATGTGCGCTTTGAGAGCGGCGAAGGTACGTATCAGATCGCTTTACAAATTCCGTTCCTCACCTTAAACGCACCACCTCCGCCTGCCTCTTAAATCAGACACTAAGCCCGACTTACCGCGAGTCGGGCTTGGTGATAGGGTTAAAACAATTTCGGTTGTTGTGGGGGAGTGCCGTCATTGTCATTTTGAGCGGGTGGGAGCGTCGGTGGCGTTGATCTCGCTTGCCGTAGCTTTTTGACCTCCTCAAGGATCTCCGGAATGCGTTTGATGTCCGCTTCCATGTCGATCCGTAGAGCGGGAGTCCGCAAGGCCGCCGCGGGATGAAACAAGGGGTAATAAGCGCGCCGATCATCATAGCGCGGCTTGCCATGTAGTGCCGTGATCTTACCCGTTGGGAAATACCGGGCCATGCTAAACCGCCCTAAAGTGACGATCATCAACGGATCAATGATCTCAATTTGTTGATCTAAATACGGTTTACAAGCGGCGATCTCATCAGGTAACGGATCGCGATTTTCAGGCGGGCGATGTTTGGCCACATTCGCGATAAACACCTGATCGCGTTTGATCTGGATCAAGTTCAACAGATAGTCTAGATATTGACCCGAACGCCCCACAAACGGTAAACCTTGTTTATCTTCTTGTTCTCCTGGTGCTTCTCCGATAAATAGGATCTCCGCTTGCACATTCCCGCTACCGGGGACACCATTGAGCGCCTTTTCATGTAAACGGCATAACTTACAGTGTTTGACCTGTTCCGCGATGGCCGCTAAGCGTGCGGCCCGATCTTCACTCATCGTCTGACTCCTTCTAACGGTTGTAATTCGGTTTGTTCACTAGAATACCCGTTCTGATTGATTTTGTCTCTAGAAGAACGCGATCCCATCAACCCGGCCGGGATCAACGCTAAACCGCATAACACAGCCCCTAACAACCCTAATTCGCCTAACACGCCCACCGTGACTCGTATCCATACCTCCGGATACAAGGCCGGATCACCCGTTGCTAATTGCCCTAATTCAGCGGCGGCCAAGAAATACACCCGCTGTAAGGCGAACGTCGTCAAGGAGGAAACGCTGATAGTCATGCCAATTTGACGCACGATGATCACTAAACCTGATGCGACTCCCAATTGGCCTTTTCCCGCCGCATTTAACACCGTGGTGCTGACTGGGGAAAATGTTAACCCTAAACCCACCCCAATCAGCGCCATTTGTACGATGATCAGGGTATCGCTAATTTCGGGTGTCCAAGTCTGCCAGATCAACAAGAAGCCACAGGCAGACACACTTAACCCGATCAAGGTGACGATGCGATGTCCGATCCGTTCTCCTAACCATCCGCCGGGGAAACTCGCCAATGCCATCGGGATGGTTAACGCAGACAGGAGTAATCCGGTCGCTAAGGCGGCATCACGCACGGTAGACACCTCACCGCTACGGATGTTGACCAAGATCGGCACAATCACCAGTCCGATGAACAGCGTATAACCGACCACTAAATTTACCAACAAACCTGCGGAAAACGCACGATTGCGGAACAACCTCAAGTCGATTAACGGGTCGCGAACCCGCGCTTCAATCCACACAAACACCAAGAAACAGATCGCCCCTGCCAATAACAACGGCATGACAAACGGCAAGATCGGCGCGGCGGTTGAACTAAAGTTACTGGTGACACTGCCTATATCCAAGTTTGTCCCCAAACCGAGGTTAAATAGGGTGAGCGCGCCGATCAAGGTCAACGTACCGACAAAATCGAAGCGACCTTGTACGGGATGTTCTTCCACCTTGCGTAATGCCCATAAGATCGCCACTAACACGATCGCCATGAGCGGGATATTGATCAAAAACAGCCATTGCCAAGCGACAAATTGCACCAACACACCGCCGTAAAGGTGTCCTAACATCCAACCGATCGTATCGACCGCGCCGATCACTCCCAAGGGGCGGGCGCGCTGATTCGGCGGAAAGAGATCACCCACTAAAGCCAAGGTGATCGGGACAAGTGCGCCCGCGCCGATCGCTTGGATCACCCGTCCGAAGATGACCACTTGTAGGGTAAGATAACCGCGATCGGGGTATTCTCCCAGTCGGCGATAAAATCCGAATAACAGATCGGTGGGCCAAGTGTGAGCAAAACCCACGATCAACGATCCTACGGTGAAAATCGCTAAACACGCGATATATACCTTACGCCGTCCGATCAGATCGCTCACCCGTCCCATAAAAGTGAGGGTGATCACATCCGCGAGAAGATAAGCGGTGATGATCCATGACGCATCATCTAACCCACTTTGTAACGGGATCTCTAACTGTACGATCAATTCTGGTAAAAAGGCTGATACCACCGTGAGATCTAACGATCCCACAAACACGGGCAGACACATCACCGCTAGAATCAGCCATGGATTCACAGATTTAAGGTTCATCAGTGGCCGTTACTTCCGGTGTCGTGGTCTGTTCAAGTCCCATTTGTTCGGGGGTGATGATCTCGGACGGCGCGTTCACATCAAAAACATCGATTGTCCAGGTGGTTGGGACAGGTTCAGTCTCACTAACCGTATCTGGTTGGATTAGCTTCAAACGCACGGGATAACGTTCTTCACGGTGGATAAACACTTCAACCGGAATATCCCCTTGCAAATCAAGCAATCCAACGACCAGATTAGCCACCGCCGGGCCATCGGCAATCCCGCGCAAATGATACACCGGACGGCCATCGTCTAAGGTGGTTTCGCCTAAATATTCAAGTTGTTTGAGTGCGGTCAACGCTGCTTGAAAACCAGAGTCATCAGAGATCAACGTGGCGGGGTTAAAGCTAGGGGCAAATTCGCCTTTTTGCCAACCTAAGCCCGGCAATTGATACCATTGTTCGTTACCGCGTGCCAAGACTTCAACATCCAAAGGCATCACCGCGATCACGCGGGAAGTCGCTTGCAACGTATCAGGGGCGACGTATTGCGCCCGCGCAAAACGAAATTCCACGTTAACGAGTTCGTTATTAAACAGGTAGACCGGAATCAAATACTCCGCGCCGCTCTGTTCCACATATAAGCGGAAGGTGTCTTTAGAGCGGATGTTGTTAGAGGCTTCGATCAAGAGTGCTACGGAGTCGATCGGGGTGGCCTCTGGATTGTCCCCCGCACAACCGACCAAAAGCAGAATGAGCGCGATCATCAAACAGCGCTGAATGAGGTGTTGGTTTATCGGCATAGGTTCGCTTTCCACATTTCCACAAAAAAAGGTTGACCTGCGTCAACCTCACTGATTCTAACACAATGTACGGAATGGGGAGTCACTTCAATTCGTCCGAGTCTAATAGAATGGTGACAGGCCCATCGTTGAAGATCTCAACAGACATCATCGCACCAAACACGCCTTGTTCTACCCGTTGGATGCCCTCCGCTTGGAGGGTTTTGCGATAATGTTCCACCAAGGGAGCGGCGATGTCGGGGCCGGCCGCTTGAGTGAAACTGGGACGGCGGCCGCGTCGGGTATCAGCATACAAAGTGAATTGTGAGATCACCAATATCCCCGCGCCAGCCTCTAGGGCAGACACATTCATTTTCCCTTCAACATCTGAAAAAACCCGCAATTGTGCGGTTTTACGGGCCAACAGCTCCGCTTCAAGCGTGGTATCTTGGTGCGTGACACCCACAAGCGCCACAAATCCTTGATCGATCGCCCCCATTACTGTTCCGTCCACCGTGACACGCCCTTGCGTCACCCGTTGCAAAATCACACGCATCGTTGATTTACACCCAATCCGCCTTGGTTTGCGGTAAGCCTTCCACCGATTGCATCGTATGCAGGTGTTCGATCCAATGATAGACATACAGATCTTGTAGTGCGCGTTCTACCGTGGTTTCGATCCCCAAGGCCGGGTGATAAACACCTAATGCTAATTTGTCCTCGGGCAAATGTTGGATCAAAGTCGTGATGCGCTTTTCGTTACGTTGCATATCACGCTTAGACGCATCGATGAGACGATTACGGTAGACATTCGCCATAAAATCGTTAGCCTGATTAACTAAAGATAGCGGAATGCGCGGCCGAATCCGCAATAAAGCCGCTTGAATCAGCCACAGGGACAAACGATCGGCAAGGTTTAAATGCCCTAACATCGCGCCCAGTGACCAATTGTGATAGCGGGGGGTGTACCATAAATCCGCCGGCACATTTTCAACTACGCGCAACACATCTAACCGGACTTTTGCGATCTGCCCGATCAATTGTTGACGTTCTTCATCACCATCTAGATAGATATAGTTTCGCATATTACATCATCCCTACTCTCAATCTTCTTGATTCTACGGCCTTCAGGGTAAAGGGTCAAAATCTCTTTATCACAGCAGAATCCGAAAAACGTGATCAAGTGACGGCCAGACTCGGAATTTTAGAAAGTGTCGCTGCCCGATCGGCCGGTAAAGCGGTGAGCAGCGACTCTTCATGGGGTGCAAGCGCTAAGGTGGTAAACGACAAGACATTGCCGAATTGACGCAACGCATACGGCGGGTGAATCGCGATTTTGAGTAACAAGACTTCGATCACTTGCCAATCGGCTAATGTGCTAAAGGCATGGGTGAAGATCAATTGATGAGCGCGTTTGATCTGTGGGCCTAAGCGCTCAAAGGCGGCGGTTTTACGCCATTGCGCCAGATGAAAGTCCGCATCTTGTTGTAAGCCCGCGTTAAACTGCCCTAAACGGTGAGTCAGGGCAGGGCGATAGTCGGCCGGTGCGAATACTTCAATCTGGGTGCGACGAATACCACGCCGTCCGCTCTCATCGGCGCGATCAGTCACCTCAGTTTGTGCGATCACGATGCGCTTATCCGGTAAAACAAACGATTTAAGCGACTTTGCACCGATATAGGCGGCCCACCCTTGCCCCCGTGGCATCGCATTACGCCAGATCGATTTGATCGTTTCATCAGAATAGGCATGGGTGGGCGTGGTAAAGCTGTAACCGCGTTGTGGCCCCTCGGTGAGATAATCAATGATCAGCGGTGGGTGATGTTGGGTCATTGGATGATGCGCTGACGCTTAGGGCGAATGGTATTGAAGAACTGCTTCATAAAGGGTCGAACCCCTTTGCCTGTGTTCAAACTACCGGGGGCCATCGCCCATTTAAACCCTAAACGTTCGGCGAGGTTCATCAAACGGCGTTTTTCGTTGCGATAACGGCCTTCGATCTCCTCTAAGCTGTGGTGTTCTTGCCACAGATCGGCCTTATTCATCAGGATAAAAAACGCTTTCAAGTTGCGGGCAGCGTAAGGTTCATCTTCGATCATCTGCATCACAAAGTTGAGCGCGTCTTTTTGGACGGCGGAGTCCGTATGATCGATCATGAAGATCACGCCACGGGGTTCGGCCTCACGAAACAATTCCACCCAATCGGTTTCCCACATGGCATACTCACCCCCGACATCACGGATAGGTTTTAGTTTCATGGTTTGATCATCAAAACGGGCGTTAAAATCCGGCACGATCTCACCTCCGGCGGCGGTGGGTTCGGGTTCAAAAGCGTCTAAGGTCTCCATATTTTGGCGCAACCATTCGATCATGGTGGTTTTACCGACTTGCCGTGAACCTAAGACGACAAAAGATAAGCCAGAGACGCGCACCAAAAAGAAATCTTGAAACCCAGAAACACTATTGGAGATCGCACTGGTGATGCCGGAGAGTGTCCCTACAACCACACTAAACACCGTTTCGATAATGTTTGCCATAAATCCCTTAATCCTAACGTGCATTGCTTTGCTAATCACCCTATTATACGCAAAGATGCGCCAGAAGTTGCGTAAGGCGTGTGTTATACTTGCGTCTAGGAATTAAATCAGAATCATGGTTAGGATGGGTTATGTACGTATCGATGGTCAGGGCAAAATTGCATCAAGCGCGGGTGACGATGGCCGATCTAGAATACGAGGGAAGTATTGGGATCGATAGCGATCTATTGGCCGAAGCTGGAATTTTCCCTTACGAAAAGGTGCTGGTAGTCGATATTGAGAACGCGAATCGCTTTGAAACCTATACAATCCCACAACCGGCCGGAAGTCGTGCTATTCAGGTGAATGGAGCGGCAGCGCGTCTGGTGGAATTAGGGGATCGCCTGATCATTATGTCGTTTGTGTATGTTGATTTTCCGCCGCCTACAGATTGGGAGCCACGGGTGTTGATCCTCAACGCTGATAACAGCATCAAAACCACCCTTGGGGAGATCCTACAAGCACCGATCAAGGTCAAAGGTTAACATGCGGATTCATCGCGAAGGGAGACGATCGATCACGCTGATCGGCGGCGTGATCGCCTTGTTCAACTTGTTGATCGCCGCCTTAGTCCCATCCTTATTGCCTTTGACCGTCCCGTTCACCTTGATCGCGTGGGGCTTTTTTGTGCAGTTTTTCCGTAATCCAACGCGGATCACGCCTAAAACAGAATGTGGGGTGATGTCGCCTGCCGACGGGACGATTGTCGCAATTGAGCGAGTGATCGAATCGGAATACTTCAAGGCGGAGCGGCTCAAAGTGTCGATCTATATGTCAGCGTTGAATGTGCATTTGAACCGTGTACCAATAGACGGCACGGTATGTTATACACAGTATCATCCGGGACAATACTTGGTTGCTTTTCATCCCAAGTCATCGGAATTAAATGAGCGACATACCACGGTGATCTGTAATACCAACGGACAAGCTATTTTGATCCGACAGATCGCGGGTTTATTGGCACGTCGAATTGTGTGTTATATGCAGACGGATCAGAAGGTCAAAGCGGGGGATGAATTGGGGTTTATCAAGTTTGGATCGCGTTGTGATGTGTTTTTACCATTAGAGTCGGTGATTCACGTCCAATTAGAGCAGAAAGTGAAAGGCGGTGAAACAATTCTTGCAGAATTGCGATGAATTTGGGGTATATTTAAGGCAGTGTAAATTTTTTCGTTGAGTTTTAACCTTAAAATGACCTCTTTAAACGATTTGGCACTCAAATTCAAGTTTCCCAAAATCTTGATCCCGAATGCGATCACCGCAGCCGCGATCTTTGCCGGATTCGTGGCGATCTTACAGATCATGCAGGGAAATCATCTTACCGCGGCTTGGTGCATCTTGATCGCGTGTTTTTTGGATCTGTGGGATGGACGGGTGGCGCGCTTGATCAATGCAACCAGTGATTTTGGCATTCAGTTTGATTCGCTGGCGGATGTGGTCAATTATGGAGCAGCCCCCGCTCTGTTGTTTTATACGCTGTATTTTGAAAGTTGGGGCTTGTTCGGATTGTTGATCAGCTTTTTGCCGCTGTGTTGTGCGGCGATCCGTCTGGCACGGTTTAATGTGCAGGCCGGTGATGATGCTCCTCGCAAAACCTATTTTGAGGGATTGCCTACCACAATGGCGGCGTGTTTATTGTCCGCATTTGTGATCTTGATGCACGATGTCGCACCAACATTGAACGTTTCACCCACAGCAGCGTTATTGATGATCATGTTGGCGTTTTTGATGGTGAGTACCGTCCAATATGAAAAAGGCAATTGGCTCTCCCCCCGTTATATCTTCAAGACACATCGCATTTTTACCGGAACAGTGATCGTAGTAACCTTGATCGCGTTCCCCAAAGTGGCGTTTTTTATGTGGGGGATGTTATATGTCTTGTTTGGACTAGTTCGTAGTATGTTTGTCACCCTGAAAAAGCTACAATAGCCCTTTTTCCAGCACGTAACAGAATAAGAGAAAGGGCGTTGGTTGTATGTTGAATGGTCGCTTTTGGTTGGGTGTGATCGTTGGGTTAGCCGTGGGTGCGATGATCCGCCAACAGAAAAAATCCGGTTTAGTGCAAGCGCGTTTAAATGCGTATTATCATCGCCGCGCTCAAAATTATAATCTCACAGATTATTTGTTTTTGGGCCAATTTCCGCGTATTACCATGCGTAAAACATTGATGGACATGATCGATCTCCGGCCCGGTGACACGGTGTTAGATTTTGCGTGTGGCGCGGGGGCCAATTTCCCCTATGTGATGGAGCGGATCGGTCCGACAGGTAAGATCATTGCCACTGATTACAGTCAAGATATGTTGGACGCAGCTCGCGATCAAATCGTGATCCCGAATGGTTGGCAAGGGAACATCACCCTGATTCAATCTGATGCCGCCGAAATGAATTTCGATACCCAATTTGACAAGGTGATCTGCACGCTTGGTTTAGCGGTGATTCCACGTTATCAAGTGGCGATGGAACGCGCTTGGGCCATGCTCAAACCCGGTGGGATCTTTGGTGTGGGTGATCTGTCGGAAAGTGAACGGTGGTACACGCAACCGATCCGCTTTTTAACCGATTTGATCGATGCGGCGATCATCGCCGATAGTTCACGACGGGCTTGGGAATGGATGCAGGCTCACCCAGAAGGGCGCGATTATGAGCGGCGTGAGTTGTTCCACGGTTATTTTTACGCGGCTAAAGTACGCAAAGGATCATCATGACACACAAGGTAGCGCTCTTAGGGTTAGGGATCATGGGAAGTGGGATCGCCGGAAATTTGCTCAAACCCGGCTTTGATCTCACCGTTTATAATCGCACACGAGATAAAGCCGAACCATTTGCAGCGCAAGGCGCACGGATTGCCAATACTCCCCGTGACGCAGCTCAAGATGCAGATGTGGTGATCAGCGTGGTGGGGGATGACACTGCTTCTCGTGCGATTTGGTTGGGTGAGAATGGCGCGTTAGCTGGGGTGAAAGCGGGCGCGATCTTATTAGAGCTTAGCACACTTACTCCGCATTGGGTGCGTGAATTAGCACAATTAGCGGCCGAAAAAAGCTGCGGATTTTTGGATGCACCGATGGCCGGAAGTAAAGAGGCTGCCGCGAACGCTCAAATTGGTTTGTTGGTGGGTGGAGATGAAGCAGTGATCGCCCAAGCACAACCGATTTTCGATGCGATTAGTCGTCGTCAAGTACGAATTGGTGAGATTGGCGCGGGGGCCACTTGGAAGTTGATCAACAACATGATGATCGCGGCTCATACGGCGGTATTAACCGAAGGACTCGCCTTAGCGGCGGCGGCCGATCTCGAGATGGATCAAGTCGCGAGTTTGATCCTAGGTGGTGCAACCGCCAGCTTTATCGTGCAGAACAAGCTCCCACGGATGCAAGAACAGCGTTACGCCGATACGGATTTTTCGCTTAAATGGATGGACAAAGACGTGCGTTACGCCTTGCACTTGGCGCATGAGTTAGGCGTGGACATGCCTACCATTGCCGCGACTCGCTCACTATTTCATCAAGCGTTAGCCAAAGGTTTCGGGGATCAAGATTTCGCCGCGGTGGTCGAGTCGTTACGCGATTGACATTTGACACCTTAATACACCTTTTGAGAACACCCTGTTAACTGTTTCAACGGTTGTGTAAGCATAAGATGCGGTGGGCCGGGAATGATCCCGGCCTCACACGACCTTACTCCCGCGTTTGCAAGGTTTCGACGACCGCTAACAGATCCGCTTTACATCCGGGCGGGATCTGATCATCGCTTAAGCTTTCTACCGTTTCGAGATAATCACGTAGTCCATCGTCATCCGATGGTGCGGTTAGCGCGGTGGACTCCGGTAGACATAACGTTTGAATGTCGCTTAACAACTCAAAAGACGGCGCGGGCGTAATTACATCAACCGATCCCTCTGCCAAAACTTGCTTAAATCCGCTATACGGGATCACACTAAAGGGGGATGTGCCGTAGTCATTGGTCCAAGCAACGGCCAAGCGCCCACCAAATGGACTCAACGCGACATCTCGCACACTACCCTCTGGATCCATCCGAATAGCGAT
>JALOOG010000022.1 GCA_025454525.1 Anaerolineae bacterium
CACGGGTTTTCAAGAACTTCAGACCGTGCAAGCGGTACAAAGCGCCCAAGCGGAAACAGAGGTCGCGCTAGGCTTGACGCAAACGGAAGCACGGATCTCGAGCGATAATTCAACGGCCATGGCGGCGATGTTTGCACCCACCGAGACAGCGGCGCGATTGACTTTGATTGCTTTGTCTGCGACAGCTACTCCTACACCCACACCCGATCCGTTTAACCCAATCAGTCGGAATGCGGATTGGACTCCGGTGACGGCGGTGTTTGGAGGGGTGACGATGGTCTTAGTCCCCGCGGGGGAATTTGAGATGGGCAGCACCGAAGAGGAGATCGACGCGGGGTTGGCGATGTGTCAAGCGGCGGCGGATAACAATGCGACTTGTAACCGGGCAGGGTTGGAAGATGAGCGGATGGGCGGGGACAATACCCAAGTGTTCAGCGAACCGTTTTGGATCGATCAAACTGAAGTGACGCGGGGGCAATATCAAGCGTGTGTAGCGGCGGGGGTCTGTAGCGAAACGCCGGATAACGGGTTTTCTACTGAACCGGAGCAACCGATCAATCAGGTGACGTGGTTTCAAGCAGAGGCGTATTGCGCGTGGCGTGAAGCGCGGTTGCCCACGGAAGCGGAATGGGAATATGCGGCGCGGGGGCCGGATCGTTGGGTCTTTCCGTGGGGGGATACGTTTGACGGGACGCGGGCGAACCATTGTGATCGGAATTGTGGTGAAGCAAGTTGGTCTAGCGGCTATAATTACGTGAATGAGGAAAATGAGGATGGCCATGCGGTCACCGCGCCGGTCGGGAGTTACCCCTTAGGGCAATCGTGGGTAGGTGCATTGGATTTAGCGGGCAATGTCTGGGAGTGGACCCGTAGCCTCTATCAGCCGTATCCTTATGATCGAAATGATGGACGTGAGGCCGATATGGGTAGTCGAACAGATGTTCGATATACGCTGCGGGGCGGTTCGTTCGGCAGTTCCACTTACCTCCTTCGTGGGGCTGCTCGTGACTGGCTCAGTCCGAATATCGAGGACTTCAATATCGGTTTTCGTTGCGCCCGCTCGTATCAATAGCTCTGGACTCTGTTTTCTGATCACTGGTTTCTGGAGGCATTCCCGCGAAGCGGGCCAAAATTTGGGGGTAAAATATTATTAAAAAATATAGAAAATTGTACCCTGAGATCAGTGTCTTTAGCAACTTGTATCAGGCATGGCGCAAGGCACGACGTGGCAAACGGTATAAACCGACGGCAGCAGCGTTTGAGTTGCGATTAGACGATGAACTCACGCGGCTGCATGAGGAATTGGTGAGTGAAAGTTGGCAACCGGGGGGCTATCGGAGTTTTACGGTGCATGAGCCGAAACGACGCAAGATCTCGGCGGCCCCGTTTCGGGATCGGGTGGTGCATCATGCGTTGGTAAACGTGATCGAACCGATTTATGAGCGTAAATTCATCTTTGATAGTTATGCGAATCGTAAAGGGAAAGGGACTCACGCGGCCTTGAATCGGTGTACCTATTTCATGCGTCGTTATCCTTATGTGTTAACGTGTGATGTGCAGCAATTCTTTCCGGCGATCGATCATGAGATTTTAAAAACGATTTTACAAAAGAAATTGGCGTGTGTTCCAACGTTAGGTCTGTGTGATCGGATTATTGATAGTGGGCGGGAGGTGTTAGCAGAGGAGTATACGATGCGGTTTTTCCCAGAAGATGATCTCTTTGCGATGGGGCGGCCGCGTGGATTACCGATCGGTAACTTAACCTCGCAATTTTGGGCGAACGTGTATCTAAATGAATTGGATCAGTATGTGAAACATCACTTGCGCTGTGAGGGATATGTGCGCTATGTGGATGATTTTTTGCTGTTTGCGGATGATAAAGTAAGTTTACATCGTTGGGGAGACGCAATCCGCCAGTTTTTAGTGGGGTTGCGTTTAACGGTACATGAAAATCGGATGCAGCCTCGTCCAGTAAAACAAGGGTTGCCGTGGTTAGGATTTACGGTCTATCCGACACATCGTCGGTTAAAGCGTGTGAAAGGAATTGCGTATCAGCGTCGTTTGAAGGCGTTGTATCGTGATTATCAGGCGGGAAAGATCAGCCGTGAACAGGGGCGTGCGAGTGTGATGGCATGGTTAGGGCATGTCAAGCAAGGAGATACCTACGGTTTGCGGTTAAAGTTATTTGCTCAGTTCAGGTCATGATGTCGAGTCAATCGCCGATTTTTGTAAAAACGGAAGCGTTAATGATGTGGTTATTGCATCATGTTAAGCAGTTTCCGCGTGAGGAACGGTTTCGGTTGGCGGCGCGGATCGAACAAGTGATGTTTAATCTGCATGAGAGTTTATTATATGCTGCGAAAACAAGATCGGTGATGGATTATTTACACAAAGCGGATGCGGAATTAGATATGTTACGGACTTATTTACGGATCGCGGTAGAATTAAAATACACTACACCGGAACAATATCAGCATGTGGCGCAACAAACCAGTGAGATCGGAAAATTGTTAGGCGGGTGGATGAAAAAAGCATAATGGGTTATGCTGATGAGAATGGATCTCGGGGTGCGCTGCGGGGCGGTTCGTTCAACAATACCACTAACAACCTTCGTGGGGCTGAACGTAACAGGAACAATCCGAATAACGAGAACAACAATATCGGTTTTCGTTGCGCCCGACCTAACGCTGTGAGTCGGGGATTTATGGATGCGCGGGCGGTGTTAGAGAGCCGATGATTCGTGTCTAGACAAGCGGACAAATACATAAAAGCGCTGTTGGTTTTAGTAGGTGATGAAAAATCTGATAGCGATAAATGTAAGAGGAAAATTAAGGACTGGGGAGGTAGGATTCGAACCTACGAATGGCGGATCCAAAGTCCGCTGCCTTACCACTTGGCGACTCCCCAATGAACTGGAGCATATGGTATCACAGTGATTCTGCTCTGAAAAGGGTCAAATTTGCCCTATTCATAGCGATGTGAATGATCCCGGCCTTCCCCTAACGAGTCCACACTCATCAGCCACGGTTTACGCTGAAAAGCGCCTTCCCGCAATTCGTAACGCGGCAAATTTTCATCTTCCATAGCGGATGATTTACGGCGATCGCGTCCGCCGCTTAAGATCAAGGTGTCTTCATCATCGGCGAGGGTGTCCATTTCGTCAAAACGCGGTAGCTGATGGGCGTTGTCTTCTTCGACATTGATCACCACCACGCTTACGTTGTCACGTCCGCCGCGCTCATTGGCGAGATCGATCAATTTTTGGCTGCTGCTCTCTGGGCTTTGATGCTGTAAAACGACGCGGGCGATCTCATCCGGTTTGACATGGAGCGTTAAGCCGTCGGAACATAAGACCAAACGATCCCCGGCGCGTAAATAGCTGTGATAAATATCAACATCGATGTCCTCAGATTGACCTAAGGCGCGGTATAATACGTTTCGCATTGGGTGATCTTCGGCCTCATCGCGGGTGATGTGACCTGCGGCGACCATGGCCTCCACAAAGCTGTGATCCGAGGTGATCTGCGAAATACCGCCGTCTTCGCCGTCGATCAGATACGCACGGCTATCTCCGACATGGCCGATCACGGCGTAACTTTTTCGCACGATGGCTAAAGTGACGGTCGTCCCCATGCCTTTTAGCTCTGGGTAATTGACGGCATGTTGCAGGATCTTCAAATTGGCCGATTGTACGACTTCACGGAGCGTATCGCTCAAGGAGTCCACAGATAAACGGTCGTAGACTTCATCCCGATGGATGTTGTGGGCTAACAACGATTTATGGATGGTATCGACGGCGATGCGACTGGCTTCTTCACCCGCGGCGGCCCCGCCCATGCCATCGGCCACGATGGCCAAAGCAAAATAATCGCGCGCCCACAACAGGACGTGGTCTTCATTATTTTCCCGAACCCTGCCGGTATTGGTGCGGGCGTTACTTTGAAGACGAACACCATGTCCC
Organism: Anaerolineae bacterium; assembly: GCA_025454525.1. Classification (GTDB taxonomy): domain Bacteria; phylum Chloroflexota; class Anaerolineae; order Aggregatilineales; family Phototrophicaceae; genus JALOOG01. Next base: position 3,962 of record JALOOG010000022.1, read on the forward strand.
GGACTATACATACGAACTCCTTGACGTACCTGATTTATAGTATTCTATCGAAACTTTAACCTGATGCAAACTGTCAACCTTCCGTTTCGATAGACTTTATGATTGTAGTGCATTTGTGAGGTTACGTAAAATAGGCGCGGATTGGTGACCTCTTGAAATAATTGTAACACTAAAACGAAAAAAGCAACCCTGTTACACACCCGATAAAAATGTTAAATTCGCACGAAACACGGAGCAGCGGACGCATGGTTCAAGTTTTATCCGAACACTATCAGATCGACCATTTCAATGATACCTTCGCTTTAGGGCATTACGCACGGGTGTTAGATGGTTTACAGCTACAAAATCGCCTCTCGGTGGCGTTTAAAGTGTTGCGAAATGAACATCTTTCACCAGATGGCGATATTCGATGGGAATATCGGGCCTTTATCAATGAGGCGGATCTGCTCACCCGGTTGGGGAATAGCCCGCAAGTGGTCAAGTTGTATGATTGCGGTTACTTAGCCTCTTTCCAAGAAGCGCCTAGCGATGGGGAATTTGTCTCGTTTGCGACCGATGTACGGCAATTCGGTGCTGTGATCGCCGATTATGCGGAAAAAGGCTGGCGGCCTTATCTAGCGCTCCAGAATTTGCCACGCGCTCACAATCTGCTGTATCTGATGAAACCGAATCGGCCGGATGTGCGTTGGCGCTTGCCCACGGAAGAAGGGCTCGCGTTGGCGTTTCAATTTGGGCAGATGTTGAAGTTGGCGCATAGTGCCGGAGTGGTGTATCTGGATCACAAGTTGGAGCATGTGTACTGGGATGGTGCGGTGTTGCGGGTGATCGATTTTAACAGTTCACGCCTGTTAGAGGGTTTTAGTGCGAATGAACACGCGCAATATCTCCGCATGGATGTGCATAATCTGTGTGTCGGTATTTTATACCCGATCTTCACGGGGCTTTCGCCGCAAAAAACCTCGCTGCGCCCGATGCCTAGTGGTCTCTCGGAAGTGGAGTCGCGTTATCAAGACATCACCGCGTTAGATTTTGGGGTTGAGCCAAGTTTAAGTCCGGCGCTTCAAGCGCTGTTGCAACGTGGGGCGGCGAAACAATTGGAGTCGGCCGATCAATTTTTAGACGGATTGGCCGAAGTGTGCGCGCTGCATGGTTGGGATCTGCCTAAGCAACACACCACCCCGAATAATCGCGCTGCCCGTGATCACATGCGTGAAGGGTTAAAAAAATTACGCGGCGGTCAAGATCAGATCCGTGAAGCCCGCGATCTCTTTCGTGATGCGGCGATCATGGATGGCATTACATCCGACCTAGAAGATGAGTTGCGGCGCTTGGTGAAAGCGGCGAATGAAATGCTCACGCACCGGGTGATCCCATAACGAGAAGGGAATGCAGATGAAATTATACTTTTTGCGTCATGCTCACGCCGAAGATGCAACAGGCGTATTGAGCGATCATGATCGCAAATTGACCTCGAAAGGGGTCAAGGCGGCGGGAGTCGTGGCACGGTTACTCCATGCTTTAGAAGTTGAACCCGATCAAATTTTTACCAGTCCGCGTTTACGCGCCCAACAAACCGCTGAAATTGTCGCGACGACGCTAGGGTTAACGATTGAAGTGCGGGATGAAGTCAATTTTGGGTTCGGGATCGAGTCGGTTAAAAAGTTGATCGAACGGTTTGATGATGACAGCGAGGTGATGTTTGTGGGGCATGAACCCACTTTTAGCTTGACGATCGGTGAGATCACTGGCGGACGGGTGCAAATGAAAAAGGCGGGGATCGCACGGGTGGATCTGTTGACTCGGCAACCGCTTAAAGGGGAATTGGTGTGGTTAATCCCACCAAAAGTCACCGGAGTGTTGGATGAATGAGGTGCGTCGGAGCTTCAAATTGGTGTGGATGATCGTGATCGGGTGGATGTGTGTCGCTTGTATTCCCGCCAATGCGCCGCCGCAATTGTCATTTACCCCCGGCCCGCCCATTGTGATTGCGAATCAATGGTATAATACAGAGCAGTATCGGTTACGTTATCCCGTGGGTTGGCGGGTGATTACAAGCGCGGCGGATCAAGTCCCTTCGGTGATCTTAGCTGCACCGGGCAACGAGGCCTTAATCATTATCTCTCATCAAAATATCATACATCCCCCAACATTATCTGATACGTTAACGGAAACACAAGTACAAGTGAGGCGGCAAGCGGGGGATGTGCAAGCGGTTTTAGTCACCATTGAAGGGCAAGAGACACGGTTCATCCCGATTTTGGAGACAGTGCTGATGACGGTGGCCATACCGACACGTTAGCAGGTCAGATGGCCAATGTTATAGTTCGGTTTGAATTCAGTAGTGTTAAGAAAACACCTTGACTTGGGTGAATTTTAATTCCTACAATGATTATATCACTCAGTCTAATCCAGATTGCATGAAAATCGATTTTTATAGAGGCACGGTATGATCACAGATGTCCGCCAGCAGAATGGTGAAGTGAGTGTTATCTCTGCTTTTGATCAAATGGCGCAACAGTTGCGCCAACAGCTCCAACAATTAGAGAGTCGAAGCGTTAGCCAAAGTCGGGATTTACAGACGGTGGCGGAAGTGGCTAAAAACATCGCTACTTACCTCACGCTTGAAGAACTGCTCCCCCAAGTCGTTGAATTAAGTAAATCACGTTTTAACCTGTATCATGTGCAGATCTATTTGCTTAATGAAACCGGTGAACAATTGCAATTGGCAGCCGGGGCGGGTGAAGCGGGCGAAAAAATGGTGAAACAGCAACATAAAATCCCGCTGAAGCATCCTAAAAGCATCGTGGCGCGTGCGGCAAGGGAACGCTACGGTATCGTGATCAATGATGTGACGGCAAGTGGTGATTTTCTCCCGAATCCCCTGTTACCGCAGACCCGTTCGGAATTGGCGCTCCCGTTGATGGTCGGTGAAGATCTCTTGGGTGTGTTGGACATGCAACATCAAGAGGCTGACCGCTTTACGCAAGACGATCAATTTATTAAAACAGCGTTGGCTGATCAAATTGCCGTGGCGGTGCAGAACGCTCGCGCCTTTGAGCAACGCACCGAGATCGAATATGAACTCCGTCGTTCTGGTCGTGAATTGGTTAACTTTAAATATGCGTTGGATCAACATTCGATCGTGTCGATCACCGATGCAACTGGCAAGATCACTTACGTGAACGATAAGTTTTGCCAACTCTCCAAATACACCCGCGATGAATTGATCGGACAAGAACATCGGATCGTCAACTCTGGCTATCATAGCAAAGAATTTATCCGTGTGATGTGGGAAACAATCCTAAAAGGCAAAGTTTGGCGCGATGAATTGCAAAATCGGGCGCAAGACGGGGGCTTCTTCTGGGTTGATACGACGATTGTGCCACTGTTAGACGGCACGGGTAAACCGGAACAGATGATCGCGATCAGCACTGACATCACGGCACGTAAACGCGATGAGATCCGCGAACGTCTTGCGCGTGACCTAGCGTTTAGCCTTACGCAACATTTGGATGCCGAAACGCTGATCCAAGAGACGGTAACACGTTTAAGCGAAGCCTTCGGTTACTACCATGCCCATATCTACTTGATCGATGAATTTGGTGAGCGGTTGGTGGTGCGCGGTGGGTTGGGTAAAGCTGGTGCGGAAATGACCGCCCAACGTCATACTATTTTGGTACAAGCGGAAAAAAGCTTGGTGGCGCGGGTCGGACGCACGCTAGAGCCGGTGATTGTGCAGAATGTCACCAAAGACCCGAATTACCTACCACATCCGTTACTCCCTCAAACCCGCTCTGAAGTGGCGCTCCCGTTGGTGTTCCAAAATCAACTGTTGGGGGTGTTGGACGTACAACATAACCATTTTAACCACTTTGACGAAAGTGAACTTCAAACGCTGTTGATCGTATCGAATCAATTGGCGGTTGCGTTAGCCAATGCGCGGCAAATTGAAGAAACCCAACGGTTGTATAACATCACTCAATTGTTGATCACCGCCGAAACCCTTGATAACATCCTTGAGATTTTGATGTATGCAGCGTTGGAAGGGGATAAACCGGATAATATCGCCTTGCTCTATATAAACACCGATGACGCAGGCCCGTTACAAGCGGAAATTCAGGCCCAGATCTTCTCCGATGACCTGAAAAAGATCGAATTTCCAGCGCGCTTTGATCTCAGAAATAATACGGTAGGTCAGTTGCTGATCTCACAGCCGATCTTGTTTAAAATGATCAATGATGTCACCACGGACAAAGAGATCGACCCCGATACCCGATTCGCTTTGACTCAATTGAATATCCGCTCTATGACCTTGTTACCGTTGACGATCCGCACCAAAGAATGGATCGGGGTGATCTGGCTAAATTGGTCACGGGCGCGGGAATTGAATACCTATGAAGAACGCCTGTATAGCGTGTTGATCCCACAGTTAACGGCATTGATCCAAAACCGTCAATTGTTGCAACGCACCGCCGAAACGCTGAATGACACGGGACGGTTGTATTCCGTGAGTCGTGATATGTCCGATACCAACAACTTGGATGAAATTATCCAAGTGATCGCGGATAAAGTGATCGAATCGCATATTACCGCGATTGATTTGAGTTTGTTTGATACACCCGTAGGTGTCGGTGAAGCGGCGGGCCTTTATGAGACGGTGGCCACATGGCGAGCTGAAAATAGTGTGTACTTGGATACCAAAGGCCTCCGCAATAACCCGGAAGAAGTGCCGATGGTCGAATTGGCCGGACGTGAAACCTTTGTGGTGAGTGATATTTTGAATGATCCACGCCTTGATGAATTTACCCAACAAACCCTGATTGCGTTAGGAAACGGGGGCTATATTTACGTGCCGATGTTCTCTAATCGCCGTTGGGTGGGATTCATGATCTTCTTCTCACAAGATGCCACCTTGTTCAGTGAACGCGAGATTCGGTTCTACCGTGCTGTGGCCGAACAGGTGACGGCGAATATCGATACGCAACGCTTGTTTATCCAAACACAAAAACGCGCCGCTGAATTAGAAGCAGTGGCGAATGTGAGCGCTGAAGCCGCCTCTACGTTAGATCTAGAAAAGCTGTTACAAAATGTGTGTGACTTGGTGAAGGAACGCTTTAGCCTGTATCACGCACACATTTACCTCTACGATGAAGATACGCAGAACTTGGTATTGGCAGCAGGGGCAGGTGAAGTTGGGCGAACGATGGTCGCTAAAGGCCACGCGATCCCCTTGAGTCGTCCTACTAGCTTGGTGGCAAAGGCCGCCCGGACACGTTTGGGCGTGATCTCAAACGACGTATCTTCAGAACCTAACTTCTTCTTAAACCCGCTGCTGCCAAGAACCCGTTCTGAATTGGCGATTCCGATGGTGTTGGGAGCGGAATTAATCGGCGTGTTGGATGTGCAAGCGGACACGTTAAATCGCTTTACAGAAGAGGACATTCGGATTAAATCTACGTTAGCCGCGCAAGTCACCGTTGCGGTACAAAACGCACAATCGTTTACTGAAATTGAGCGTCAAGCTGAACGTGAGCGTGCTACTGCCGAACAATTGCGTGAAGTGGATCGCTTAAAATCACAATTCCTCGCAAATATGAGCCATGAATTGCGTACACCGTTAAATTCGATTATCGGTTATTCGGAAGTGTTGTTGGATGGTGTGGACGGTGAATTAACCGAAGAAGCGGTTGAAGACGTAAACGCGATCCATTTTAGCGGTAAACATTTGCTTTCGATCATCAACGAAATCCTAGACTTGGCAAAGATCGAGTCGGGTCAAATGCAGTTGGATCGCAAAAAGGTACAATTGGAAGACTACATCAAAGAAGTGGTTAAAACGGGTCAAATTCTGGTTAAAGACAAACCGGTGGAACTGCTTACGGTGGAAGAGTCCGCTGTCCCGGCGGTGTATGGCGATCCGATCCGCTTACGTCAGGTGATCTGGAACTTGGTGAGTAACGCGGTCAAATTCACCGAAAAAGGGAGCGTTAAAGTCTGTTACGGACGTGCCGATGATTTTAACGTGTATGTGAAAGTGGTCGATAGCGGTATCGGGATCAGTGATGAAGGCCAAAAAGTGATCTTTGAGCGCTTCCGTCAAGTGGACGGGTCATCGACACGGCGGGCTGGTGGTACAGGGCTAGGACTGACGATCACGCAACAGCTTGTCCAGATGCACGGCGGCGAGATCGTGGTCGAAAGTGAACTCGGCAAAGGCTCAACCTTCTCATTTACCTTACCCGTCTACCAAGATTAGTTTTATCTTCATAAAGGAGCGCGTCCCTACGCGCTCCCGATCATAACCATAACCGAGGCATTTGTAATGAGCTATCTGACCCATATCGTCTGTTTGCAATGTAAACATGAATTTGAATTAGGCGAAACATTCCCGACAAGTTGCCCGCGTTGTAAATCAGCATGGTTGGACGCTTGTTATGATTATGAGGCGGTAACACCCATTTGGAAACAGGGGCTAGATGGGCGTGAGCGCTCTTTATGGCGGTATCATGAGTTATTGCCACTCACGACACCCGATCCTGAGATCTCGTTATCAGAAGGTTTTACCCCGCTCTTACGCCTGTTGCACTACGAAAAAAGTTTTAATCATGAACACCTTTACGTTAAAGATGAACGTAATAATCCCACCAATTCGTTTAAAGATCGGCAAGCGGCGCTCTCTGTCACCAACATGCGGCGACAAGGGATCAACGAATGCGTGTTAGCCTCTACAGGTAATGCGGCGGTTGCGTATGCGGCGTATTGCGCCCGTGCTGGGATTAAATTGTGGTTGTTTTTGACCAGTCTTGCCCCTGCGGAGAAAATGCGTGAAGTGGCGTTGTATGGCGCAGAAGTGGTCAAAGTGTCGGGAACTTACGACGAAACCAAAAAAGTCGCTGCGGAGTTTTCGGCACGCAAAGGGATCTACATGGATAAAGGGGCTAAAACAATCCCGTCTAAAGAGAGCATGAAAACACTTGCGTTTGAGATTGCTGAACAATTGGGCATGAAATTCTACCCCGATCAACCCGGTCGATGGATTGCGCCGGATTGGTATATTCAAGCGGTGAGCGGCGGGATCGGGCCGTTAGGGGTGTGGAAGGGCTTTCAAGAGCTGTATCAGATGGGCTTGATCGATAAGATGCCTAAACTTGGCATTATTCAAGCGGCGGGATGTGCGCCGATGGTGCAAGCGTTCCATGAGGGGCTTGAAAATGCGAGTCCGGTGGTGCCAAAAACGTTGATTCATGTTTTGGCCACGGGGGATCCTGATTACGCTTATGTGTTGTTGCGTGAAGCGGCCCTCAGCAATGGTGGGACGATGGTCGCTATTGAGGATGGCGAAACCTTTCGGGCGATGCGTCAATTGGCTAGTCGTACCGGAATCTCGGTTGAACCTGCGACAGCGGTCGCTTTTGCTGGATTGGAAAAAATGCTCTTAGACGGCACGATCCAACCGGGGGAAGTGGTGTCGATTAACTGCTCTGGCCATACAATTCCGGCCGAAAGCCATATCTTAGGCGATCAATTTGACAAATATATCCTTGATCTAGAGATCAATAACGCCGCTACGCCGCGTGAAGAAGGCCTAGGGGCGGCCCTACAGAATTTAAGTGAGCGGGTCACGACGATCGTGATCGTGGATGATAACCCTAATGATCGGCGGTTGATCCGGCGGTTGTTGCAAAGCTATAAGAATTACCGGGTGTATGAGGCGACCAACGGCGCGGAAGGATTGGAAGTGATCCGCGATCGTAAACCGGATTTGGTGGTCGCGGATCTCACAATGCCGGAAATGGATGGCTTTACGCTCTTAGAACAACTGAAACATGATCCCGAAATTGCACATATTCCGGTAGTGGTGGTCTCGGCAAAATCGCTCACCGCGCAAGACCGCGAAATTTTAGAAACCTATTCTAATTCGATCTGGACAAAAGGTGGGTTTGATACCCGTCAATTGGTGGATCATGTGGTGAATACGTTGGGCCATGCGCCTGTAGAAGTGATCCGGTCGGCACGTAAAGAAAAACCAATCGCGACCATTGCGCCACAACCTGAAATTGTGGATCGCGAAAATAACAGTGTGATTGTGGTGATCGATGATAACCCGCAAGATCTCCGTTTAGCGGCGAAATTGTTGCGTCTGAACGCGCAATATCAGGTGATTGAAACACTTTCGGGACGAGATGGGCTAAAAGCCATTTACAATTATCACCCGGATCTGGTCATTTTGGATTTACAATTGCCGGATATTGATGGGTTTTCGATCCTTGAAGCGCTCCAAAAAGACAGCAAATTACGGGATATTCCGGTGATTATTGTGTCTGGGCGATCATTAACGCCAAAAGAGCAAGAGATCTACAAAAGCAATATCCGATCTATAATTGAGAAGGCATCGCTTGACCAACAGCAGTTTATTGATATAATTAAAAATGAATTGAGATAACCGCTGTTATCAATCCATATCCTTAATTTTTCGTTTGGGGAAGAATATGCCCTACAAAATCCTGTATATTGAAGATAATCCACAGAACATGCGCCTTGTGCGAAAAATGTTGAGTGTGGGCGGATACGAAATGATCGAAGCCACAAGCGGCGAGGCTGGATTTGAGATGGCAGCGCTGCATAAGCCAGATCTGATCCTAATGGACATCAACCTTCCCGATATTGATGGTATGGAAGTGACAGCACGGCTGAAAGCGCACCCGGAATTAGCCCGTATTCCGGTGGTGGCGTTGACGGCAAATGCAATGCACGGGGATCGAGAACGGTTTACCGCGGCGGGTTGTAATGGTTACTTGGCGAAACCGGTTACTAAAAATGAATTACTTTCGACGGTTGCTTACTTCTTAGAACACTTGACAGCCTAAAAGCAAAAGGTCAGTTTTTTTACCGTGTGTTTTCGCACACTCATACCAGCACACACTGATCTAGTAGGAAAGGCAGCAAACAGCTATGGCGCTGATCGTCGTGGTTGAGGATAATATTCATAATGCGAGAATGGCCGCTAAACTCTTACGTTTGGGGGGGCATAAGGTGATTCTGGCAGAGGACGGTGAAGTCGGTTTAACCAGTGTTTTTGAGAATCATCCAGATCTGGTATTGGTGGATTTAGGGTTGCCGGATATTGACGGACAAACGGTGATTGCGTTGATCCGGCAACAAGCGACGTTAGATCATATTCCGTTGGTGGCGTTCACCGCGTGGCCTGAGGAAACCGCTTATCAGATCGCTAAGGCGTACCGTTGTGATGGGGTGATCATGAAACCGATCAACACCCGCACATTTCGTCAGCAAGTGGAGTCTTATCTTAAGAGCCACGCCTTACAACATCAGGATTGAACCCAGTGGTCTCACAAACGTCTCTATTGCAGACTTATTCGGAAGATGGTCGCTCTGCGATTACTGCGAACCATTACAATTTTAATCAATTGGCGGCGCTGTATAACCAGTCGCGAGTCGATTATATCGTGCCAATGCCGATGAATGGTAAACGGATGGCCGAATATGTGCAGTATTATGATGTAGACCTTCAATCGTCGTTTATCTCACTCAACCAAGAAAATCAAGAAACTGGCGTGGGATTATTGGGAGTGCGCGGGGATCGCAGTTGGGTCACGCGGTTAGGGGTGATCCCGGAACGACGCGGGAAAAAAGTGGGTCAATACCTGATGGAATTGTTGTTGATCGAGTCGGAGCGGTTAGGAATACGGCGCGTCCAGTTAGAGGTGATCGTTGGCAATGATCCCGCTTATCAGTTGTTTCAGAAGTTGGGGTTTCGGGAAGAGCGGGAATTGCATGTGATCCGCCGTCCGCCAAGTGTGCCAGGGCCTGAATTAGAGATCCCGAACGCTAAAATTTATGAATTGGATGAAACCGAGATCCCGGATTATCTGGCACAACGGGATTTTGAGCATTTGACGTGGGTGGATGAAAATGCCTCTCTGCTCAATACAGGAAGTTTACGCGGGTATGGGGTGGAATTGCCGTCGGGTGAGGATGGTTGGTTGATCTTTCAGCGCACGCCATTTCAGATGACCCATTTTGCTTTTAGCTCCAATATCAGCGAACGGGCGTTACAGGCCTTGCTCTATTCGTTGCATACGGAATACTCGATGCAAGACACCAAAATTGAGAATCATCCGGTGGATAGCCCATTATGGTATGTCTTTGAGCGCATGGGGTATTTAGAGGTATTCCGGCGCATTGAGATGTATCTCTACCTGAACCCCTAATTGCAATTTTCGCCATTTGCGTTTAGCCTCTAAGGATCGATAGACTATCAAGGCTTCAGCGCGATGTCGTTTTTAGCTCCTTTGGCATTTTTGGGCGCATTGATCGCCATTCCAATCCTATTACTGTATATGTTGCGCTTGAGACGGCGCGAAGTGTTGATCTCTAGCACGTTTTTATGGCGACAGATCGTGCAGGATAAAGAGGCGAACACCCCATGGCAACGGTTACGGCGTAACCTCTTGTTGCTTTTGCAATTGTTGATCCTCGCATTATTGGTCTTGGCCTTAGCGCGACCATTTATCACTGTACCGACGTTTGGTGGTCAACAAACCGCGTTGTTGATCGATGCGACTGCTAGTATGAACGCGATCGATGAAACGGATGGACTCTCACGGTTTGAGATGGCGAAACGACGTGCGTTAGAGGTGATCGATACGTTGAGCGCGGGCAGTGTCGTCACTGTGATCCGTGTTGGGACATTGCCAGAAGTGGCCGCTTCATATACCAGTGATCGCACCCAACTGCAAGCAGCGATCAACCAATTACAACCTGGGACGGGTGAAGGGGATTGGTTAGCGGCGTTGACCTTAGCGGCCGCGGGGGGCGCAAATGCCGAAGAATTTAACATCGTGATCATCAGTGACGGCGGGTTGGGGGAAGAAACCAATTTGCCCGCGATCGCTATTCCGGGTGAGATTCGGTTAATTGCAGTGGGACAATCCGCGGATAACATCGCGATCTCCGCCTTAGCCGCCCGAAATTTACCCGGTGAACCGCCCCAATTATTCGCACAATTGACCAATTATGGCGCGGTGGATGCTGAAGTGATCTTCAGCTTGCGCGTTGATGATGACCCGATCCCGTTGGTGAGTGAACGGTATGTGGTGCCGGCGAATGGTATGCAATCGATTGTATCCACCGATGCGTTGAATCAGGCGTTTGAGGTGTTACAAGCAGAGATTACGCTCTCGGTCAACAATCAAGCCAATGATTATTTAAGCTTGGATAATCAGGCCTGGTCGATCACACGCGATTCAGGGGATCGGACAGTGTTGGTCGTCACCGCGGGTAATCTGTTTTTGGAACAGGTCTTACGGAGTATTCCGGGAGTCACTTTTTTCACCGCGGAGCCGGGGAGTCCACTGCCAACCCAGACGTATGATCTGTACATTTTTGATAACACCTTGCCGATCGATGCTGAATTGCCGAATAGCGATATGTTGATCATCAATCCACCGTCTAGTACCGCGTTATTCACGTTAGGCGCGGAGTCGGATCAAACGGAGAATATCCAATTGGCGGCTGGGGATGAACGCCTCGCGTTTGTCGATTTTACCAATGTCAACATCCTTAAGTTCCGACCGATTGAAGCGATCGGCGCTTGGGGGACTCCCTTAATCACCGCGCAAGGGGGGACATTGCTATTAGCGGGGGAAACTGCTGGTAAACAGATCGCGGTGTTGCCGTTTAACCTGCGCGACTCGGATCTCCCGTTGCAGATCACGTACCCGATCTTGATGACCAATCTGCTCAACTGGTTCACACCTAGCGAGGTCTTGGTGAGTGACGGCACGTTGAACATCGGTGATGAGGTGGTGATCCGTCCACCGTTAGAGGCGAATATCATGCGAATCACGATGCCTAGCGGTGTTGTCCAAGATTACACGATCGAACGTAACACTTTGATCTTTAGCGAAACGGATGCGCCGGGGATCTATACATTAGAAGTGTTCAATAATTCGGAATTGTTGCAAGCGGAGACATTCGCGGTCAACCTGTTTTCACCTAGCGAGAGCAATATCGCACCGCGTACTGTGACGATCGGTGGCACAGTGATCAGCGCGGAAATAGAAGAAGAATTGGGACAACGCGAGTTTTGGAATTGGATCGCGTTAGCGGCGTTATTGATGCTGTTGATCGAATGGTATGTTTATCATCGACAATTGCAAATTCCGACGTTGTTGAACCCGTCGCGGCAGGTGGTAAGGCCACGACGGGTCTAGAGATCGAATTGGGCTTATTTGACCTTGCGCCAGATTGAGGTTAATTGACCTTGTGGCACAGGTTGTAAGCGATAGACGTTGCCTGTAGGGGTGTCGATATAGAGTGCGCCGGTTGTCTCGTATTGGATGGTGCGGGGGCCGGTCAAGATGGCAGAAGTGGCCCACCCTAAGGTTTGATTCCAACTACCGCTAGGGGCTAAGGTGGTGCAATAAGCCCAAGCAAACATCTGTTGCGGCTCAAAAAAGCCTTGTGAGGGCGGCGATTCACACCCGAAAAAGGTGTTGTAATTGGCATAGGTGGATGTGTTATCCCAACCATTGGTGACGGCGGTCATATTGCCTTCGACATTGGTTAGGCCGGGATCGATCAAAATGTACACCGTGTTTTGTACCAAGAACATGCGACCGTTTTGGAAGGGTTGATAGGAAGCGGTCACTTGTGAGGAGGGAGTGGTAGGGCAACCGGCATTGGCCGGCGCTAGTTCGTTGCCAAAGAACCATGGAATCGCACAATTGACGGTGCCGCCCCCTGTGCCTACCGTGATCGAAATGGTTTGACTGGTTTGTTGAGTGCCACGCGAGATCGTCAAGCGATAGGTGATTAATGATCCCTCATTGGCGGGAATCGTCACCGGAAGTTCACCGGAAGGGGTCACGGAGAAGGTTTGTAAGACCTGACCTGCTTGGCTAAGCCGTTCGATCCGCGCAATATCCCCATTGGCTTGCCATTGCAATAATACCGATCCGCCGGCCGCTGCGGTGGTCGCACTGGCCGTAAATGAAGTGATCGATGGGACATCGGAAGTCGGTGATCCCACAATGACAACGGTATTGGTTGGAGGCAGTGAGGTGGGAGTCGCGGTGAGCGTCGCGGTAAAGGTAGCGCTAGGGCGGGCCGCGGTATTGCTAGGGCGTGGTGTGTTGGTCAGTTGGGGAGTCGGGGTGAAGGTGGCGGTCGGTGTATGGGTGGGGGTGGGGGTATGGGTCACGGTCAAGGTGAGACTCGGCGTGATGGTCGCCGTGGGTTCAAGGGTTGGCAAAATGACTAAGGTCGGTAATGCACCTAAGGATTGTTCCTCGCTAGGAGTACAGCCTGTGATCCATGCGAGACTTAAGAGTATAATCGACAGGAATTTTATGTGGGACATCGTGTCCACCTCGTGATCGAGATACATGAGAAGATTACTGATCATCATCATACTCTCCCTATTGGTTGGATGCCAAGAAAACAGTTCATTAGCATCCTTGACTCCGACTTTAGTAAGTCAAAGCGTGACGCTTGATCCGATTCCTACACGCCATTTACGGGCGGTGGTGACTCGCGCCATGACCCCTACATATACCGCCTTGCCCACACGGCCGCCCACCGAAACCTTACTGCCTACCTATACGGCCTTACCGTTGTTAGAGACTCCGATCCCACTCAACGGAACCTTTAGCTTTGGGCAATCAGTGTTAGGCACACCGCTAACGGCGCATCGCTTGGGAACAGGGGCTAAGGTGATCGTGTTGGTGGGTGGGATTCATGGCGGATGGGAAGTGAACACCACGCAACTGATGAACGAATTGATCGCCCATTATCAGGCGAATCCGGCTCAAATTCAGCCCGGAGTCTCACTCTTGATCGTGCCACAATTAAACCCAGATGGTGCGGCCCGGGGACGGGTGTTAGAAGGGCGGTTTAACCAGCATCTGGTTGATCTCAACCGTAATTGGGGGTGTGGATGGCAAGCAACCGCCTATTTTCGGAGTCAAGTGGTTGATCCGGGGGGATCTGCGTTTTCTGAACCCGAAACGCAAGCGCTGTCAGAGTTGATCCTCAACACACGGCCGTCGGTGGTGTTGTTCTATCACAGTGCAGCGGATGGGATCTTTGCGGGGGATTGCGGGGATTTTGCGGGGATTTCGGAAAGCATGGTCGCCGTTTATGGGCGTGCGTCTGGTTATCCTTATGAGGCAAGTTTTAGCGATTATCCCGTCACCGGGACGGCCCCGGCATGGGTGACAGCGCAAGGTATCCCGTCTGCCGATGTGGAGTTATCGACTTGGCGCGAAACCGAATTTGACCGTAATTTACGCGGGATACAGGCGTTACAATGTTGGTTGGTGAATGAGGTCAGTTGTCGATGATGTCACAGGCAATCCCACAATTAGCCGGTCATCGGATCTTGGTGATTGGTGATTTGATCCTAGATGAATATCTGATCGGGCAGGCGACCCGTATGAGCCGTGAAGCCCCGATCCCGGTGTTAGAATTTGAGACACGCCGCTTGATCCCCGGTGGGGCCGCGAATCCGGCCGCCAATGTGGTGGCCTTAAACAGTCAGGCGCTTCAGATCGGCGTGATTGGATCAGATAGTGCTGGGACTAACCTACGGCAAGTGCTACAGGCGAAAGGGATCGATACCCAAGGATTGATCATTGATGCCGGACGGCCGACCACCGTCAAAACGCGGATCATGGCTCAAATGGGATTGCGTTTTCCGCAACAGGTGGCCCGACTGGATACACTCTCTCGCGAGTCGATCAGTGAGCATGTCGAACGGCGTATCCGTGAGATTATTCACCAACATATCACCCAAGCGGAAGCAGTATTGTTATCCGATTATCATATCGGGTTGCTTACCCCGTCGCTTGTACAAACGATCCGCCATTTAGCACAACAGCATGAGGTGTTATTGACCGCGGACGCACAAGGGCATTTTGATAAGTATAGCGGTTTTACCCTCGTGAAGTGCAATGCTGATGAGGCCCGGTCTTATCTAAGACGCAATCTTCAGACACATCAAGAGTTTGCTAACGCCGCGATCGAAATTTGTCGAACGCTGAAACTCACCGGAGGCATGGTGATCACCCGTGGCGCGGACGGCGCTACATTGGCTTTACGCGATGGCCCGGCGATCCATTGTCCCGCACCGGTCGTCACCGATGTCTATGATACGGTTGGCGCGGGGGATACCGCGATCGCGGTGTTGACCTTGGCTGCGGCCGCTAAGATCCCCTATCCGGAAGGGGTTACGCTGGCCAATTATGCAAGCGGGATCGTGGTGCGGCGCGTCGGAAATTACACTCCGTCATTAGAAGAATTGACCTTAGCGGTTCAAGACAAGCTCTAAACGAGATCGTCGGGTAAAGGGATAGCCTCACGGAGTAACACGGCGCGAAGATAGCTTTTTAAGCTCACCTGTACCTCGTTTAACACCACCTCCGGCGCAAGATAATCGGGTGGGCCGCTGAGTGGCATCAACGCCTTGACGATCGCGACTCCGACGATCGCACATTGACGGCGTGGCGCGGGATCAAAAGTTGGAAATTGTATCGCTAATAGGGCATCAATCTGTTGAACGATCTCGGTGTGCATCTGACTGACGCGGTTAGAGTCCATAAACAGCGTTTTGAACGCCTCATGAGAGCTTTCAAACCGGGCCATGCCTTCGATCATCACGCGGATCGTGTCACTACAGTTTAGGCGCTGATCAATGGTTAAAGACTCACGCAACCCCTCTGTGTATCGGGCTAACAACGCCTCTAACAAGGCCTCTTTATTCGGGAAAAATTGATAGAGCGACCCGATCGATACCTTGGCACGGGCTGCGATCTGATTGGTGGTGGCCGATTCGTAACCGATCTCCGCAAACACTTGAGCAGCTGCATCAAGGAGTTGATCAACGCGCTTTTGGCTACGGGCCTGTTTAGGTTGTTTTCGCATGGTCGTTTCATCGTTCATAAAAGCATCATAATCCCCAAAGATGAGAATCCGCTGTGAAAATTACAAAATGTGAGCTTTTGCTCATATCATGAAAGACATGAGTAATCACTCACATTTTCAAGGGGATATCATGAGAGCATTTGTCACGGGTAGTACCGGATTCTTGGGTAGCAATTTGGTTCAACTCTTACTCGCGCAAGGCCATCAGGTGAAGGCGTTGGCGCGTTCGGTCGAAAAAGCCCGTAAGTTGTTGACCGATCCGCGTGTAGAGATTGTGATCGGGGATATGGAAAACATCGACGGGTTTAAAGCCCATTTGGCCGGTTGTGATGTCTTGTTTCATACAGCCGCTTACTTCCGTGAATACTTTGAGATCGGTCAAGATCATTGGTCAAAATTGGAACAGATCAACATCAAAGGCACGATCCAATTGCTTGAAACGGCCGAGCAAATGGGTGTGAAAAAGACAATCTACGTTAGCTCCTCTGGTGTGATCGGACGGGCATCCGATCAGCGCCCCGCTGATGAGACCACTCCGCCAGACTCGTTAGCGCTTGAAACCAACATCTACTTCAAAAGCAAAGTGATCGCAGAGCAGGAAGTGGCCAAATTTGTCCGCTCGCATCAAATGCCCGTGATTTTGATCCTACCCACAGCGATCTTAGGGCCACAAGATGCTGCGCCGACCGCGTTGGGACAAGCGATTGTGGATGTGATCAATGGCAAATTTCCGGTGATCCCACCCGGTGGGTTTGAATTTGTCGATGCCCGCGATGTGGCACAAGGCATGATCAACGCGGTGGAACACGGTCAAAATGGTGAACGGTACATCTTGAGCGCGGGTTATCACAGCATGGCCGAATTGGTGCAAGCTATCGGACAAACCGCCGGAGTCAAAGTCCCTCGTATGGTAATGCCGTATCCGTTAATGCGACTCATGGCGCAATTTGCAGAAATGGGCGCACGTATGCGTGGGAAAAGCCCAGACATCACCGTAAACGCTGTCGATACTATGGCTCATCAATACCCAGTCACCGCGCAAAAGGCCCAACGTGAATTACGGGTTCATTTCCGTCCCTTTCACGAAACGGTGCGCGATGAAGTCCACTGGTACACCCAACAAGGTTATGTGAAGGCAAAAAGTACCCCCACTTTCGCTGGAGTATAATTCATCAACGCTTGGGCGGGAAAACACCCCGCCCAAATTTAAACTCTACAACTCAATGATCACACCTTCGTTGGCGCGTAAATGAAACTCACCGTTGATCGCTTCTTCTCGATCTAGATACGTCGAAAGCACGATCCGACCGTGGTCGGTGAGTGTGACCGCCTTGGTCTCGTTGGTGAAATTCAACGCGATCAATTTGCGCTCTGAATCATGTTCACGCAAATACAGGTATGTACCTGCCGGGCCGTCCACAGGAAGGTAACTCCCACCATAGAGCGCGGCTGATCCGTGCCGATACCATAACAACTTGCGATAGAGGCTTAACATTGACTTTGGATCAAGGCCCTGTACTTGGATGTTACGGGAACGATAATCCTCTGAAACCGGTAACCACGGTTCTACCGTCGAAAAGCCCGCATAAGCACTAGAGTCCCATTGGACAGGCGTGCGACAGACATCCCGGGTACGATGTGCGCCTAAAATGATGCCTTGTGGATCGCGGATCTTATCAGGTGGGATCACGCCGTTTTCCATGCCGATCTCATCACCGTTATAGAGTGTTGGTGTCCCGCGCAAGGTCAATAACAACATGGCCGCGATCCGGGCTTGATCTTGTCCGATCCGGGTGGCTAAGCGTCCAATGTCATGGCTACCTAAAACGTAATTGCCCCAACCAAATGAAGGTAACGCTTGTTCTAATTCATCCACCGATTGACGCACCAATTCCGCGTTCCATTCGGGCAATTGCAGTAATCGGAAGTTAAAGGGAAGATGCAAGGCATCCCCGTTTTCGCCGAAATACTTGACCCATGCGTCTAACTCTACCCAGATCTCGCCGATGATCACCCGATCAGTATATTCATCGGTGAGCTTGCGAAAATCGCGCAAATATTTGAATAAACCGGGTTGCTCCCGATTGTGGATATTCAATTGACGGCCCGCAAGATCGTTCGGTGAAAGATCTGGTGCGGGATTTGGGTTGGGCGGATTGTCTAAGAGTTGGGGATGTTTATCGATCAAAAAGACGACATCCATCCGAAAACCGTCTACACCGCGATCTAACCAGAAGCGCAATACGTCCATCATGGCCTGATAAACGGCAGGGTTGGCCCAATTGAGATCAGGCTGCTCTTTGGTAAAACTGTGAAGGTAATATTGGCCGGTGTGTTCATCCCATGTCCACGACGGCCCACCAAACCAACTTCCCCAATTGTTGGGAGGCGATCCGTCCGGTTTGGCATCGCGCCAGATATACCAATCACGGCGCGGGTTATCACGACTACTGCGGGACTCTAAAAACCAAGGATGCTCTTCAGAGGTGTGATTCGGCACATAGTCGATGATCACTTTGATGCCACGTTGATGCGCTTCGGTGATCAGACGATCAAAGTCAGCCAGATCGCCGAACATCGGGTCAATATCCACGTAATTCGCCACATCATAGCCAAAATCGGCCATTGGAGACGGATAGAAGGGGCTGATCCAGATCGCTTCAATACCGAGGGAGTCATGCGTCCCGTTATTCAGATAATCCAATTTTTGGATGATGCCTTCAAGATCGCCGATTCCGTCGCCGTTACTGTCTTTAAAGCTGCGCGGGTAGATCTGATAGATCACCCCGCGTTGCCACCAATGATAGGCCATAAATTGATCAATCCTTGTCTAAGATCGCTACTAAGTCCTATTGTGACCCTCTTAGACAAAAAAATCTACAAACCAGCCCGATCAGAGCGGCGGCGGCTAAAAGAAAAAAGTTTTTTTGGCCGCCGCATCGTAAGGTCAATAGTAATCGTTGGCGTTAGTGGGCTAAAAAATGCCGTCTGATCCCTCGGATTCAAAACCTCCGAAAATATAAACCCCGTCGTCTTGAATAGATCGTAGCACACATGAGCGAAAAATTCGTAACAAATGTCCACTTTTTAGTAGAAACAGGCGTTTATGGCGTTTGTCACTCGGTGGTGGATTTAGGTTTAGGCGTGGGGCGTTTGATGATCGCAAGATTGGGGCGTGTCGCGGCCTGATATGGCGTTGATTGTTCACGATCTCCTGTGGGATCAAACAATGGGAAGGTGACAACAAAGGTCGTCCCTTGCCCATAAGTGCTATGAGCGCTGATCTCACCGTGATGCGAGTCTACGATCCATTTGGCAATCGAAAGGCCTAAGCCAAAACCGCCGCCATTATGCACACGAGACGGATCCGATTGATAAAAACGATCGAAGATCCGCTCTAAGTCATCCGGTTGAATGCCAATGCCGGTATCTGCTACTTCAATCACGGCCTGTTCGCCTTTTTGACGCAAGGAAAGGGTGATCGTGCCGCCGTTGGGGGTGAATTTAACGGCGTTATCCAATAAATTGAGCATCAATTGACGCAAGCGATCCCCATTGCCTTGAATGCGTAACGGCTCAATATGTAGGACTTTTAAGGTTAATTGGCGTTCTTTGGTCAAAGCGAGTCCGCTGCGATAGGAGTCCATGACGATGGTATCTAATTCGAGGGGATAGAGGTCAAAATCGATCCCGCCATAGTCGGCGCGTGCCAATAACAGTAGATCATTGACTAAACGTTTAAGACGTTCGGCTTCTTTGTTGATCGCGTCTAACGATTCGTCATCCATGCCATAGCGTCGGATCATCTCTAAATTGCCACAAATGGCGGTGATCGGGGTGCGTAATTCGTGTGAAACATCCGCCACAAAGCGCTGTTGCACAGTGAATAATTTCTCTAAGCGTTCCATCATCTGGTTAAAAACGGCGTTGAGTTGACCCAATTCATCCATGGGGCCCGACCATTCTAGGCGCAAGGCAAGGTCTTTCGTGCCGACCACATGCGAGGCGGTACGGGTGATATTTTCGATCGGCCGTAAGACTCGATGTGCCAACCAACGGCTTAAAAGGGTTGATCCGATAATGGCTAAGGTGCAAGAGACCAACACCACCACCAACAAAATTTGCGCGGCCCGACTCACGCCTTCTAAGGAGGCGGCTACTTGGATATTGCCTACCAGCCGATCGCCAACGACGATCGGACTAGTACGGACACGCCATAACACCCGGTTGAGATGCACATCGGCATAACGCGGCTCGGATGTGCCTAAAGCGGCGGGATCTAAGGACGCGGTGTAAGCTTCTAAGTTAGCGGAAGAATCTTCTAAGTTGTGATGTCCATCAAACACTGACCACACTTGTACTTCTACCCCGGAAGCGCGAAAGAAGTCCAATTCTGGCAATTCTAAGCGTAGTTGAGGCGATTCAACAAAAGCTGGAATGATCACAAAACGGCTATTTTGCCGGATTTGCGTGGTCGTGTCATCTAAGGTTTGGTCGATGCCCGAAACAAGCGTCCACCGCATGACGGCGTAGACGCTTGTCCCCAAAAGCATAATGATCACAGTAAGAAGACCGGCATACCACAGGGTGAGCCGCGTCCGAATGGTCATGGGATTACCTATTCTTCGCGTAGTACGTAACCTACGCCTCGCACGGTATGGATCAAACGACTTTCATTTTCTGCTTCGGTTTTTTGGCGGAGATAACGAACATAGACTTCAATGATGTTGCTTTCGCCGCCGAAATCGTATCCCCAAACCCGATCAAAGATCACATCGCGGGTGAGGACTTGGCGCGGATTCCGCATAAACAGTTCTAACAGCTCATACTCTTTGGCGGTGAGATCGATCGCACGTTCCCCTCGGTGGGCGCGATGAGTCCCGGTGTCTAAGGTGAGATCGGCAAAGCGCAAGACTTCGGGACGGGAGATCGGGATCGAACGGCGTAACAAAGCGCGCACGCGGGCCATCAATTCGTCCACCGAAAAAGGTTTTACTAAATAATCGTCGGCCCCGGCATCCAACCCGGTCACCCGGTCGTTGATGTCATCTTTGGCAGTGAGCATCAAGATCGGGACACCGCTGGCAGCGCGGAGACGCTTACAAACTTCTAATCCATCTAACCCTGGTAGCATCCAATCTAGGATCACCAGATCAGGGGGATTATCGCGGGCAATGGCTAATCCGGTTTGGCCGTCGCGGGCAACATTGACGCGATAACCTTCATAGATCAACCCTCGTTCGATGAATTGCGCGATGCGTGCTTCATCTTCAATCACTAAAATTCGTTCGCCTGACATAGTTTATGTCCTTCAGGTTGTAGTGTAGACTGAAATCATGAATATCCTACATAGCCACGATTAAAATCATCTGAAAGCCGTCCAGCGAAATTCGGTCAAAAAGGACGGTAAGATGAGAATCGTCTCACGTTGGGTTTCTAAATTGTAGATCACAAGTCCGCGTGCGCCACTGCCATATCCGGCGATCAACCGGCCATCATCGGAGAATTGCGGTAAGTTAAGATACCCCACAATCCCTAACGAAACCGCCGTAGAGCCGTTGAGCGCGATGTTAAATACCTCTAAGGTGGAGGGGCCAAGTTGATCGCGGGCCACTAACACCCGTAACGCGCCGCTGACAGTTTGGGCCACATCGATCACGGTAAATCCGGCGGGTGGGGTGTAGAGATCGATCGGTGCATCGGGGCTAGTCGGATCTAAAAGCTGTAAGTTAGGCGTTGCTGTGCCGAATAGGGCGATCCGTCCGTCTTGTAACCAGAGTGCATCGGTATAAGCGCCTAAACGTCGGACTTCGCCCGATGCAGGGGTGAATAAAGCGAGATCCCCGTCCACAATGCGGACAAGAAACGCCGATCCATCGGGGGAGTAGCGCGGTTGCAGATACCCGTTGATCAACTGCTCCGCTTCGCCTTCTCCGGCCGGTCGCAAGTAGATCGCTGCGCCGTCATCATACGCGATCGTCTGGCCGTCTGGGTTAAAGGTGAAATGTTGTAATCCAGTCGCATCACCCAATGGTGTGATCTCACCGCTGCTGATCGTGGTCAAAAAGAGGGTGTTATCCGAGACATAGACCGCTCGTGAACCATCGCGTGAAATGGCAAAATCGGTCACATCGACATCGGCCGGGGTGATCGGGTTAGCGATCGCGGGGTCATCGCCTAATTCCCAGAGTTGCACCACACCTGTAAGATCGGCGGCCAAAAGATGCAACGTCTGGGAAAGCGTGAGGGTGGTCTCTGGGATCGGACGGAGCGCGCCCCAACTCACCATCACGACTCCCGTGATCGGCAAGGTGTAGCCTTGGCCTGAAACCGGTTCAACCAATCCGATCACACCGCCGCTCAAAGCGACCAAGAGGCTACCGTCTGGAAACCAAGAGAGATTTGCCAGATCCACCGGATTTTCGCTAAAAGGTTCAACCGTTGCGCCATCGGTGGTGGGGGTGATGCGATATAAAACCGGATTGATCTCGGTTTCGGTGATCGGTTGGGCGAAGACAGATACTGAACCGTCCCGTCGTAACGCGGGCATCTGAAACCGGAGATCGGTCGTCGCCAATTCAGATTGCGCGTTGTTGGTGACATCCATGAGGAACAGCCCGCCCGTTTCGGGGGCCAACATCAAAAGCGGGCCGCCAACCCATTCTGCACCGAATGAGGAAGGGATCGCGCTATTGAGGATCAATTGTGTTCCTTCACGGCGATACACCCACCAGATGTTTTGTTCGGCGCGGGCCAAGAGATAGCGGCCATCGGGCGACCATTTGAGATCTAAGATCGGGGTAATCGGAATGTCGGTAAAACCGCCACTTAAAAAATGAGCGCGAATGCCATAATCCATCGTGTAAGCGATTGCCGATCCATCAGGAGACCAGACTAAGGTCTGGCCATTGCCGCGATAGGGCGGAAATCCGGCGGATGCGCCTTCGATCTCAAGCGATTGTCCGGTGATCATGTTGAGCAGTTGCAAATTGAGATCGGTACGGTAAGCGATCCACGCTCCATCCGGCGCGACTCCAAAGTCGATCACGATCTGATCTTCCGGGGTCACTTTAGAAGAACCGGATGCGCCTAAACCAAAGCGTTCGACTCGCCCGTCATCTAACAAAACGTATAATTCGGTGGGAAGATTCACCGCATCTTGGGCATGAACCGAAAATGAAACAACCAGGCAAGTTAAAAACAACAGGGTAAACCGAAATAAAAATCGGGCAAATGGCATACGTTCGGTACTCCGTAACGGTCGGATGCAATGGGACAATGTTAACGCTAAATGGGACGGTACGGTAGAGAAGGGATCGGAATCAATGTCGAATCGGGTGATTATGGCGGGAGCAACGCCGTTCTTTGTGCGTGGGAATCGGATCGGGGTGTTGTGTTTACATGGATTCACCGCCTCACCGCATGAAGTGCAGTGGTTAGCGAGACATTTGGCAGATCAAGGCTATACGGTCTATGCGCCACGCATCGCGGGACATGGCACAAACCCATACGATCTTGCGCGGATGCGGTGGCAAGATTGGTTCGCGTCTGCCTTAGATGCGTATCAGGTGTTGCGTCAACAATGTGATCAGGTGTTTGTGTGTGGATTATCAATGGGTGGGGTGTTAGCGCTATTGTTGAGCGCTACGGAAAAAGTGGACGGGGTGATCGCGTTGGCCGCGCCGATGATGTTGAAGCGGCCGCTGGAGCCGAATTATCTGCGGTTGGCAAAATACATCGTGCGTTATACGAATCAAGGGGATCAAACGGATTTTCCGAAATATGTGATCGAACAACAACAATTGCGCGGCGAAACGCCGATCGGACGAGTCCGTTATAACCTGTGGCCGACGGCGGCGGTGGAACAATTGGCCTTGCTGATCCAACATACGGCGGGGCAATTGCATCAGGTCAAAGCGCCGCTGTTGTTGGTGTACTCGGAAGGGGATGTCACGGTGGGATTAGAAAGCCAGGCACGGATCGTACAAGGGGTGCGATCGGTGGATAAACAGGTGATGATCCTGAAAGCGAGTGGGCATATCTTGACGCAAGATCGGGAACATGCGGTCGTATTTGAACGGGTTACGGAATTTATTAGGCAACGCACAACCTTTTCTCACCAAAATCCGTAATGATCATTAGAATATCCATAACCAAAGGAAAAACTTATGCAGATGCTACAAAATTTATGGTTTCAGGTGCAATTGACGCTCCGGTTACTGCAAGATCCGCGCGTTCCGGTGTGGAAAAAGGCGATCCCGATGTTAGGGGTGCTGTATGTGTTATCGCCGTTAGATCTGATACCGGATTTTGTGTTGGTGTTGGGACAATTGGATGATATTGGGATCGCGTTATTGGCGATGCGATTGTTTGAGTCGTCGGTGGATCATAAGATTGTGAGTGAGCATCGGAACGCGCTCAAGCGGAAAAATGGCGCTAAATTTCAGTTGCCAAAGTTGTTTTAAGCCCCCGATTTGGGCGGGGGCGATCGATCGCTTAACGCAAGCGTAATTGTTGTTGTTGGACTTCATCCATTGCTTCAATTGTGTCTTGAAGGCTGGCCACTTCGTCTTGAATCTCATGGCGGAGGCGTTGAGCGCGTGAACTATCAACTTCTTTTGTCCCCAACCGGGCCATTTGCGCGTAGATCGTGCCGAGTGAGGAAAGCGTGCTTTCGAGTTGGATCTCGGCGCGTTTGACGCTGTTGACCGTGGCGTTTAGGTTATTTAATTGTTGTTCGAGTTGATCGACTTGCCGTTGCAGATCGGCCTTAACCGCGGGATCTTTTTCGAGATTGATGCGTTGGCGGGTTTTTTCGATCTGTTGGGGGACAAGTTTTCGATCGCGCTCTACCAATTCGTTGCTCTCAAAGGAGTCGATGTGTAAAGCGAGATCGTACATATGGCCGATCCAATCGTTGACATCGCTCACCGTGGTCACGAGATGGGTATATAACGCGCCTTTAGCCCGTTTGGCTAAGGTGAGCATATTCCGGCGATATTCCATGGCATCTTGTAGATGCTTGCGAGAGACACGATTACGGAGATTGCTTAGATCATATTGCCGCTCAAATTCACGACTCAAGGCCTCTTGGGCTTCGTTGGGGTCGGTGATGGTGGCAAGGATGAACGCTCCGGCGGCCGCGCCGCCACCCAATAGCCAGAACCATTGTTGCCAAAAAGGGAAGGTTTGGGAGAGGTCTACGCCAAGATAAAGGATTAGCGTAAACACTACCGTAAAAGCCACTTGCCAACTGAACACCGCGTTACGAGCGATGGCCATCATCGCATCACGCCGTACTTTGTCCTCTGCCATACCTGTTATCACCTGCTTGATTGATTGTTGATTGTGTCTTTTGGTCTAATTATGCCTGTAGATGGCGGTGGTTTGCAACCTGAAGAAAAAGAACGGGAGGGCGCGCCCTCCCGTCGATGGGTGTGTCTTAGCTTGCACCACCGCTAAGGCCAAGGCGTTTACGGCGTTCATCCAATTGATTTTCGATTTCACCGCCGCGTACCGCTTCTTCAATTTCTTCGGCGATATTGCGGGTAGCCATGTCTAAGCGGGCATCTTCGCGATCTAAGCGAGAGCGGATCTGTTCGGAAAGGCTGCTGATTTCGGCATCGCCCACTTTAGCGAGGCCGTCAAGGCTTTTCATGGTCTTGGTAGCGACTTGTTTGGCCTTGGCCAATTCGATCAAGCCACGGAGATGTTCACGTTCTTGTTTAATGGTGGTAAGACGGGTTTCCAGCTTCACGCGCATGTCTAACATCGCTTGATACTGTTTTTCCTGTTCTTGCCATTGTTCATAATATTCTTGAGAAAGTTGTTGTTTGGTGTTGAGGTCAGCTTGTGCAGCGGCGGCAAGGTCATCTTTACCGTTAACGATCAGGGTGTCAATATCACGATCGAGTTTTTCGGCCGCGGCCGCAAATTCTTCATACTTGCGCTTGAGTGTTTTCACCGTCCCGCCAACGGTAGCGGTGGAGTCTTCTAGGGCCTCAAGGTTTTTCTCTACTTGACGGACATATTCATCAAGCACCTGTACAGAATTGGACTCTAAGGCACGATCTACCAAGCCATGCAGGTTGGCGCTAATTAACGTGTTGATCTTTTCAAACAATGACGGCATTGAATGTAATCCCTTTCTGGATTGCACAATGGACAATTGACAAAATTATAACATGATGTGCCGTAAACGCTATAATCACAGTACGGTATTGAAGCTCTAAAAGTTGCAAGGAAACGACGATGACTCACTTGAATTTTCAACGGGAAAGCGCACGCACCTTAGAGCGATTGCTCCCACGCTTGATCGCCCGTTATCCCCAGATCGCACAAGATCCGGTGTTTTTGGAGCGGCTCAAGGCGCATCTGCCAGAAGCGTTGCGCTTATTGACCGCAATTTATCGCGAGCAATATGACTTTTTCTACTATTTAGAAGAAATTTTAAGCACCGTAGCGGAGATGTATACGGCGCGATCGGAAGAATTACACGCGCTTGATCGTGAGCGGGAACAGAATCCGCATTGGTTTCAAGATCATCGTATGATCGGCGGGGTGTGTTATGTGGATCTGTTTGCCGAAAATTTTGACGGGATTCGGGAAAAGATCCCGTATTTTCACGAATTGGGATTGACCTATCTTCACCTGATGCCGCTGTTCAAAGCCCCTGAAGCGAATAGTGATGGCGGTTATGCGGTGAGCGATTATCGCAATACCGATCGGAAGTTGGGGACAATGGATGACTTGCGCGCCTTGGCAACCGAATTACGGCACAACGGGATTAGCTTGGTGATCGATTTTGTGTTTAACCATACGTCGGATGAGCATGAATGGGCGCTACGGGCATTGCAGGGGGAAGAAAAGTATCAGGCCTATTACTTTATCTTTCCGGATCGCACGATCCCAGATCAATATGAACCGTTTTTACGCGAGATCTTCCCAGAGCAAGCGCCGGGAAGTTTTACCTATCGACCAGACATCAAAAGCTGGGTGTGGACGACCTTTAACACCTTTCAATGGGATCTGAATTATCGCAACCCAGAGACCTTTAACGCGATGTTGGGGGAGATGCTGTATCTGGCGAATCAAGGTGTGGATGTGTTGCGTTTGGATGCAGTGGCGTTCATCTGGAAGCAATTAGGGACAAGTTGTGAAGGATTGCCGCAAGTCCATTGGATCATTCAAGCGATGAATCGGTTGGCGCGGATCGCTGCGCCGGGGCTGATTTTTAAATCGGAAGCGATCGTACATCCGCGTGAAGTGGCCACCTATATCGATTGGAATGAATGCCCGATCGCCTATAATCCGACCTACATGGCGTGCATCTGGGAGGCGTTGGCAACCCGTGAGGTGAAATTATTGCGTCAATCGATGCAAAGTTGGTTTAGCTTGCCGGAGGGTTGTTCATGGGTGAATTATGTGCGGGTGCATGATGACATCGGGTGGTCATTTGCCGATGAGGACGCGGCGATCGTCGGGATCAACGGGTTTGATCACCGTCAATTCTTGAATCAGTTTTACACCGGACGCTTTCCGGGAAGTTTTGCGACGGGTGTGCCGTTTAACTTTAACCCGATCACTTTAGACATGCGGATCTCTGGTACCGCCGCTTCATTAGCCGGATTGGAGCAAGCGATCGCGCTCAACTCACCTTTATTGACCGATCATGCGATCGCCCGTTTATGGATGATCCATGGTCTGATTTTAAGCGCGGGTGGGATTCCGTTGATCTATCTCAATGATGAGATCGCCATGCTCAACGATTACGGGTATCGCGATACGCCGGAAAAAGCACAAGATAGCCGATGGGTGCATCGTCCGCGTTTTGATTGGGAACGAGCGGCCTTGCGCGATGATCCCACGACGGTACAAGGGCGCATGTTCACCGGATTAAAGCGGCTGATCGGGATTCGTAAGACTCATACGGCGTTTGATGACCGTAGCACGGTGTTCTTTAACACACAAAATCCCCAAGTGTTAGGGTTTGTGCGAAATGGTGCGATCTTGGTCTTAGCGAATTTTTCGGAACACCCGCAATTGGTCTCGTTCGCGGCCTTAGGGCGGTATTGGGCGCTCCCGAACGTGATCATCGACTTGATCAGCGAACAGACGATCGGACGCGATCAACCATTGCGATTAGAGGGGTATCAATTGCTGTGGTTAAGCGCAGCCACGGCCCTATGAAACGCATCGATCCACGTCAAGGGCTGATCTCGCCCGCATGGATCGTCGGATTGGCAATCGTCACGCTGTTCTTGATCTTAGGGTTGATGCTGTGGTTATTTGCGAGTTTTGGGCAGATCAACACAGCGATTCGCATTGAGATCTTAGAAGAACGCTTCCGTTTGTTGAGTGTTCATGGCGGGAGTCGGGTTATCTATCGCGATTCGGTGCAACAAAGCGGATCGCGTTGTGGGAGCGCGGCGTTATTTGAGATTTACGTGACGAATGCGAGTTTAGAGACGATCGAAACGCATTACACACGGCAATTTCAGCAGCGGGCATGGGTACAAGATCCGCGCACTGGTAGTGTATATCCGGATGAGTCGATGCGTCTTGATCTGTTGATGACTGTGCCAACTGTGTTAGAAGGGGTGCGTTTGCCGCCGAATATCGCAGCCGCACAAACCCCGAATACGCGAGTGTATGGGGTGATCCTGCGCGGGTGGGATGGGACTCGTTGTCCGGAATTGAATCGGAGTCAGGTGTTGGGACGTTAGCGCTCAACACCTTTAGTAAAAAGTGAAGGTAAAACATGATCCCACGCAAACCACGGCCCACTACTAAACCTCAAGCGCGTTTTACTGCCCCTGACAAGGCGAATGCCGCTCAACGACCTCCCGCTTTGATGCGCCAAGCGAACGTTGAAGTTTTAAGAAATGACCCGCAACGGATGAGACACCTGCAAACTACGATCGGAAATCGGGCTATTTACCACTTATTGAGCGTCCCTAGAGCGCAGAACGTGATTCAACGTCAACTCTCTAAAAGCGATCTGATAGAGGTGATTCGGATACTTGAACGGAATTATAATTCTTTGGCAGAAGCGACAGCGCCTACCGCGGTTGATATGGCGATTAACAACGCAGTGATGTTTGAGCATGTCAATAAAACGATAGAGATTAAAGCTTCTAGCGAGTCTTTTACGGCGTATTATGAAGATAAAAAAATCGGTGAATTGGACTTATATTACGATAGTGTCTATTGGTTAGGATTCATTCAAGTTGACGAAAAATATAGAGGGTATGGCATTGGGACGCGCTTGATTCAAGCGGCGGTAGAAAAAATCGGTCATCTGTTTGTCTCAAACCTAGGACAAAATGATCATGAAATCCATGATAGTAATGATACTCGTTGGTTGACAACCGATGGTGATAGGTTGGTTAAGAGCGCGAGATCTAAGGGGATCTTGAAAGATGAATGGTTTCAAAATCCATTTAATCTAAAAATGGGCAAGAAAAACTATTCAACTTATGTGGATCAAGCCGAAGATACAAATTTTGACGAAAATAACGAGATGCAAGAGTCTGAAACCGAAAAAGGAAATTCTGAACTCCCGGATCAACTTCCTGAAAATCTTTGATTGACGAACAACTTTATTTTCTGGGTGTGGGATTTTATTCTATGGGTAATGACCCCATTATTGTCGAACCGGAAGCCAAAATTGCCATTAACAACGAGGATGAAGCAATCACACCGCTCATCGATAGATATCATGTGGATAAAAGGGTCATAAAGTCAATCTACGTTGATTGACAACGATTAACTGTATTGATGTGAGGTGTTTGGTGCTTTTGAAAGTAAGGCGAATCGGGGTTTATACCCCGATCGCTTTAGATTTTGGACTCTTTGGATAATGCAGCGGCCAATTGCGATGAGATTAACTCTAACATCAAGACGTTTTCTTGTGTGATTGACCCGGGACGCTCCCGACAAGCGCTCATCACGCCATAAGTGACTCCGTTAAACATCACCGGAACACATCCGATCGCGCCTAAACGTCCGCGTGCCACTAAAGGATGATTCGGACGATCTTCGGGGCCGGCAATCCGGCTTTGACCGTTTAATTGTACCCAGCTCATCAGGTCATCGGCGGTCGCCTCTTTGGGTGCAACGGCTTGGATCGCATTTGGCCCCATTTGTGCGCGCAAGGTCAAGCGGAGAGGGGTCTCGGCATCTTTGTGATAGTAAGCCACATAGTCATAACCCATTTCAAAACAGGATTCGACGGCCACTTGCTGCTTACCGATCATCCCGGTGGCGGTGCGTAACTTCTTGGCAAAATTGCGGACGGCCGGCAAGCTATCAGAGCGCAAGGTCTCCATGCGGCGCTCAGACATGAGACGGGTAATCCGTCGCACCAGATCGTCATTTTTAAACGGATCGGTCGAGAGATCATCGGCTTGGCCGGGCATTCCAAAATCGGCCTCTTCATCTACCAATACGATCAACAAGCGCGGGTAAGAATGCCGTAATTCACTCACCAGAGCGAACACGGTTTCATCAAGGTTGTTATCGATCACCAAAACATCCGCGTGTTGATTGCGATCGGCAAGCACGGCGCGAGTATCGGCAATGGTGTGGACGATATTGAGGGTAAAGCCCTCTTGATTAACGAGATTTTGATAAAAGCGTGAAGCGTCATCTGGTTTGATCGCTAATAGCATACTGACTCGGATCATAGATTTATTCCTTTTGTATATAGGTTGAGTACCATGTCGTTACCAATGGAGTTCGCTACCGTTCCAACGGAGATAGCGTCCGGTATCTTTGAGGGTTAAACCGTCGATCACCCGTAAGATGCCGCTGACCGATTGCGCGGGGGTTAATGAGGCGCTGGATCCGCCCATATCGGTTTGCACCCAACCCGGATCCAGCGCAAGAGCGATCACCCCCACCGATCGGAGATCTGCGGCCAAGCCCCGCGTGATCATGTTAAGGGCGGCTTTACTCGCACAATAACCATAATCACCGCCATAAGTTTTATCGGATAAAGATCCCATTTCGGATGAGAGGTTGATCAAACGGGCGGATGGTGCCTGTTGAAGATGACCTAAAAACGCCTGCGCGATCAGTAAGGGGGCAACGGTGTTCACATTAAAGATCTGAAGCAGACGTTCGCGGGTTGACCCTAACAATGATTGTTCATGGCTAGGGGGGTTTACCGCGGCGTTGTTGATCAAGACCTCTAAACGGTCAGTATGTTTTGTGACCTCTTTGGCAGCTTGTCGAATTTGATCGGAATCAGTGACATCTAATGAAATTTCGACAACGTTCGCGGGAAATTGTGCCTTAAGCGCGCTCAAGGCTGAGCTACCGTTGCGTGAGGCAGCAAAAACGCGAGTATCATCGCGGGCCGCATATTGCCGAACGAGTTCTAAGCCGATGCCACGATTCGCGCCTGTGATCAAGATGTTGTACATGGTGGTATCTCCGTCATCCGTGTTTATTCTGCATGATCCAAGCGGTTGTTGCCAGCGTTAATGTAATCAATTGTTGCATTCCCGAAGCAACAGGCGCGGTTTCGATATACTCATCAAGGCGGTGAGCATTGCCGCCGCGTGTGATCCCAATAGTGACGGTTGGACACCCCGCCGCAAGGGGGACATTGCCGTCGGTGCTGCCGGTCTCTAAAGAGGCCCGGATTCCTAATTGACCTAAGGCCGCGATTGCGCCTTGCACTAAAGGATGTTCAATGGCGATCATCCCGGCGGGGCGATCACCGACGATTACGACAGTAAAATGCAGATCATCGGTTTTAAGCGCGTTGATCTGATCATAGACTTCACGCTCTAATTGTTGGAGCGCTTGTGGCGATTCGGAACGGAGATCTAATAACAGCGACGCGGACGGCGCGATCGTGTTGACTGATTGGCCGCCTTCGATCACGCCGATGTTATACGTGGTGCGTGGGTTGGTCGGCGGTTGTAGACGATCGATGCGTGCGCCTAATTGCATCAGACCATGGATCGCGCTTGGTCGTCCGAAATGTAACCAACTGTGGCCGCCTTCGGTTTTCGCGGTAATCTGGAGACGACGCACCGCGATCCCCGCGTGATAGATGTGGCCGAAAGCCAAGCCTTCAAGGTTGATCACACCCGCTAAACGATCTTTCAAACACTCAAAGGCTACTTTCACCCCACCGAGATCGCCTAAGCCTTCTTCACGACTGGTAGCGACAAACCAAAGATCACACTCTGGCCGGATTTGTTCTTGCCGTAACCACCAGATCAACCCTAATAAACCCGATACCCCGATGCTGTTATCCCCTAACCCTGGGCCGTAAATGGTGTTTTGTTGAGGGCGGGTGGTGAGGTCGGTCTCGGCATTAAACACGGTATCGGTGTGAGCCATGACCATTAAAGCCGGTAAGGTAGAGTTCGCACCGGGTAAACGGCCATAGACGTTAAATACTTCATCCGTACTGATGTCTGTTAAGCCTAATTCGGTAAACTTTTCGCTCACATAGGTCGCACGGGCCGCTTCGGCAAAGGTGGGCGCGGGAATCTGTTGGATCTGGAGTCCCTGATCGATCACCCATTGGGCGAGTTGGGATAACTGTTGCCAATTCAAACTACGATCTAACTTTTCAATGAGGTTTTTCATCCCCCCGACAATCCTCTCTGTGTTATAATCGCGAACACTCACCACAAGTCAGACGGCATTCGCGCAAACTGTAATGGTCTTTAAGATTACGGTGGCTAAAGTGTCTGTATCAACCGAACGTAATTATGACTCAACGTGCGGGGTTCTGCACGGTATGGATGGGGCCCATGAATAACGCAACGCTTCTGTTAATTGGTCGGTCTGGCACCAAAGACGATTCAACCTATATTGACGCATTACAAAAGCGCTATACTTTAAAAAATGCGCCCAGTGGTAAACAAGCGTTAGAATGCGTGCGGATGTATAGTCCTCGATTGGCGGTGTTGGATGCGGTGTCGATGCGAACTCCGGGGGATCGGATCTCACGGATGTTGCGAGATTCATTTGGCCAATTGCCGATCGTGCATATTCACCCCGGACGATCGGACGGCATAGAAAGCGCGGCCGATGTGCTATTCACCCCACCTTTGAACACCCGACGGTTGCTTAACAGCATTGAGCGTCTCTTGAAAGCTTACGATGGTGATGACGAGATCTTGCAATGTGGCAATTTTCAGATGAATGTGCCGCGTCGATTGTTGATCTACAATGGATTAGAGCGTCCGCTAAATCCAAAACAGGCCTCGTTATTAGAGTTGTTTTTCCGGCATCCGAACGAGGTGATCGAACGGAAACGATTGATGGAAACGGTCTGGCAAACCGAATATCTGGGAGACACACGCACTTTAGACGTGCATATCCGATGGGTGCGACAAGCGTTAGAGGAAAGTGGGAAAAACCTCAAAACGATTCGGGGGATCGGGTATTGTTTGGAAGTGGCCCCAATCACGGAATAAAAAAACCGACAAGCCCGTCGGTTTTTTTAGCGTTATTGGCTGACCGATTTTTGCAAAGCGGCAAGTTGTTTCATCAACCGGCTTTTGCGACGGGCAGCGTTGCGCGGATGGATCACCCCACGACTGGCGGATTTGTCTAGATCTTGCACCGCTAAGCGGGTGGCTTCAATGGCGGTATTCAGATCCGGATTGTTCGCATGGATCGCTTTGCGCGCACGTTTGACAAAGGTACGGGTGCGATTGCGAAAATGCCGATTGTAGAGACGGCGCTTCTCGTTTTGACGGATGCGCTTGATAGCAGAACGGTTATTGGCCATGACTCTGTTCCTAAATTGAGTTGTGAACGTAGTGCCGAAAATAATAGCATTGCTTGTGGGCTTTGTCTATCCCACAAGCTTTGTTACCAGCAAACCAATTGCCCCAATATTGAGTAGAATCAGCACAATCAACCCGATTCGCATCATCAGCGGGTGTTGAGCATTGTCCCCCGGAAGGGCGGTCGCTTTGATGTTGGCTGGGATCATCTCAAAATACACACTGGGATCGGGTTCATCGGTTGGTGAGATGTTATCACCAATGTAAACCCGGCTGCTCTCCGGTGAAGGTGACGGTCGTGAAGAGGATGTTACCGTTGGCTTGGCGGTGGGGCGTGATGACGCGGGAGTGGCCGGAGTCGCGGGTTTTTTAAACAGATCATCGTCATCATCTAAGGCGGCAGCGCTAAACGGCCCGCTTGTCAAGACGTTATCCGCTTCATCCCCGAACGGATCGCCGAAGGGATCATCAAACACATCATCAAAGGCGCTTTCTGGTTTACGGGTGCTTTGATTCAATGCGCCGAAACCGTCATCATCATCGTCTAAGGTGAAAGCGGGTTCGGAGTCCTCAAAAAAGTCAGTCGTGGTGAACGGGTTGGCGGCGTTGCTCCCCGGGCTAGAAGGCGCTTTGAGCCAATCATCGTCATCATCCACCGCTTCTACTTTGGGCGCGGGGGATGAGATTGGTGGGGTTGGGGAAGGCGCGGGTGATTTTTTTAGCGAGATCTCTGGCGCGGGTGATTTTGTCGATTCCGCGTCTAACATCTCAAGGCCTTTTTTGGCGTTGGCGTTATTGGGATTGATAAACAACACGTTTTCAAGGCAAGTGCGCTTGTCATCGTCAGTTTCGACGACAGCGCTAAGCCATAACCACGCTTGTTCATTATATTGATCGAGTTCGGTCGCTTTTTCCCAAAGCGCACGGGCTTCTTCTTTTTTGTTCGCTTTAAAAGCGCGAATCCCCTCTTTGACCATTGCCTCAACGTTGGCAGACATTGGTTTTCCTCTATCTATAATATGATCTTGCGTCTAGTATAACACAGAGGCAAGCGTGATGAGTAACTTTGGCAGGCAACGAATAGGGTAATCCCTGCAAAAAAACTCAACCAAAAAGTCGTAACACTCCATAAGCATCGAAAATAAAAATAGTGCGTAGATTTATTAAAACGATCGGAGTGCTTTTTGATTTAAGCGTTTACCTTACAATTGCATAAGCCTTTAATTTCGCCTAAACTGTAACAGAGGGTAAATATGGGGGATGATATGACGGCTCTCAACGTTTTATGCGTTACAATCACTCAATGGCTATTTGGCTTGGGATCGACGCACGCGGGTGACATTTCTCGCAGAAAACCTTGATCTACTCTGGGATTATCTGCATCGTGTTCCTATTGCAGAATACCCCGATGTGATCGTGATTGACGCAGATCATATTGGTGGCCCAGCGACCTTAAAGATCACCATTGAGCAGTTACGGCTCAAAATACCCTCGCTTCGGGTGGTATGTTTAACGCAATTGGTCAATCCCGATCTGGTGGAGATCGCGGCAGATGCTCATGCCAACGCCTTTTTACTCAAACAAGAGGTGCGTTTACAGATCACTTGGGCGATCGTCTACACCTTAGATCATGATTTTGTCGTGACACCCGGAGTCGCGAAGGCCTGTGCGCGCAGTTTTAACAGTCGGATCTTTCATGCGACCGTGTTACCCAAAAATCGCGAATATCCCGAACTCACCGAGCGCATTCGGCAAGCGATCGCCCTGTGTGTGATCGAAGGGATGCCCGCGCACTTGGCCGCGCACGAAATGGGCATCAGCCTACACACGATCCGCGGTTACATCAAAGAGGGCTATCGCATCTTGGAGTCGTATGATGAAACGGAATATCCGGTAGATATGACTCCCCAAGAGCGCGCTTTTATGCGGTTTACCGCGCTCTCAGAAGATGAGGCCCAACGCGATGAACACAAATGACCTTGAGGGGATCAATCTCCCCTCTTACGGTCTGCTGGCTTCAACCCGGAATCCACGTCTGCAAAAAGTCAACGCTATCGATCCATTCGCCGTTAATGTTCATCTCCCAATGCAAATGCGGCCCACTGCTTCGGCCGGTGTTCCCACTCATGCCGAGGATCTGCCCTTTGCTAATTTCTTGCCCGCGCACCACATGGATCTGGGAAAAATGCGCGTAACCCGAAAAGATCCCGTAGCCATGATCAATGATGACCAGATTCCCGCGAATATCCATCAGGCCAGCAAACGCCACGATCCCGCTTGCAGAGGCAAAGATCGGCGTACCCGTTTCAGCGCGCAAATCCCATCCGGTATGCAACGTCTCGGCCGTGCCATTAAACACCCGCAACGCACCAAATTGCGAGGTAAGCGGTGCATTTAACGGGAATTGCCAATCCACCTCACCTGAATCCCATAAACGCTCTTGGGTGATGTTTTGGAACACACTGGCCACCCGCGCAAATTCCGCCCGTTCCACCAACGGATCAATCAGATAAGCGCGTTCAGGGGGCAATTCCACCTCTTGCAAGACGAACCCCCCTAAAGAGACGGCAAATCGTGCGGGGATTGTGATCCGGGTTTCATCCGCTAACACGGCATAGATCTCAAAATCATATTCGCGGGCCGTTTGTTCGATCCCGACCGCGATCAACCCGTAAAAGCCTTCTCCATCAACGGGAAAAAACTCTATGATGCGCCCGAATACTTGCGCTCGTACTTCACGCACACCCGGCCCATCGACTCGCACGACTCCGGCCCGACCTTGTTTCAGCGACTCAAAAAACAATTCGACCGTGATCCCATCTTGACTCAAGCTGATTGCAGGGGGGGGTTTAGGGATCGCGGTCGGAGTCACATCCGACGGAATCGCGGTTGCAATCGGCGTAGGGGTAGAGAGCGGTTCTTGGGCTAAGGTCAAGGTGACCAAGAGTCCCGCCCATAAGATCGATACCAACACAACAAAAACACGGTTCACACGGTTCAAAGAATGTTCCTCCGATTAAGGCGTGGGGGTTAAGGTTGGAAATGGAGCGGCCGTAGGCATCAAGGCAAAATCGATCTCCACGGTATCCATGATCGCTTGCAATTCACCCAACGCCGGGCCATCCATCGCGACATCCGGTTCTGTATACACATAAAAGGCAAAGTTGACCCCTTCATACTGGGTCAAGACAAACCAGCCTTTGATGTCAGGCAATTTTGGTGTATCGGGGATGTCTGCTGGACAACCGGTCACTGCAAAAAACGCACCCACCCCGACGATCTCACCGATATTAAACTCACGAGTGACATCAAAACCGGGGATACAACCCGGATCCATGATCGTAAACGTCAATAGCCGAATGCCATCTGCACGGAGGTCAATTTGTGCGCCCGCTTCTAGACCTGGATCCACATTGGTCACATTTTGAAAGCCCCATAACACGGTAATAAATCCCGTGCCACCGGTCACCTCACCCCGAAAGACGGTAAACGGTAAAAACACCGTCGTACCCGCTTCATTTAAGGGGAGCGCCGCATCTACTTGTGTCCAACCATCGGGGAAATTGATTCGTAGTGGTGCGCCAAAATTCATCTCAACGACCTCTAAAACGTTGAGTTCATCCGTGGCCGCAAGATCCGGTGTCGGAGAAGTCAGCGTAAGATCCGGCGTGAGCGTGGGTGTGATCGGTGGTGTGAGGGTAGAAGTCGGGACAAGCGTCGGTGCATCTGTGGCCGTGACCACTCTAACCTCTTGGGTGGGCGTGCTTGCGGAGCTGGGATTACAGGCGGTCGTGATCAGCGCTAGGCCGATCACGGTTACAATCAACAAGCGCATAAATTTGTTTTCCTTGTTAGATGTCTCTCATCCTCTCATTATGACAAGAGACACCCGATAAGAAAATAGTTGAATCAGCGCGGTTCAACGATCATCTGGAGATCGCCTTTGGGTTGCAACACGATCAACGGTTGTAATTCCGGCGCGCCTTGATCGGGGGCCAAACGTAACCGCGCTTTCTGTAACACGGTTGCGAGGATCAATTGCGCTTCCATCAACGCGAAGCCATTGCCAATACATACGCGCGGCCCCCCGCCGAACGGAAAATACGAATACGGCACGATCTGATCTTCACATTCCGGGGCAAACCGATCCGGGTTAAACAGAGTTGGTTCACGGAAATAACGTGGATCATGATGAATCTGATACACCGGAATATGGATCAACGCGCCCTTTTTGAGCAGATACCCACCAATCTCAACATCTTCGGCCACTTCACGCGGAAACATCCAGGTTGGGGGATAAAGACGCATCGACTCTTTAAACACCATCAGGGTATAGCTTAATTGTGGTAAGTCGGCAAAGGTGAGCGGACGCGCTCCGATCGCATCTATTTCAGCGATCAAACGCGCTTCCACTTGGGGATGACCCGCAATCAGATACCATGTCCACGCTAAAGCGGTTGCTGTGGTCTCATGGCCGGCGATAAACAAGGTCATCGCCTCATCTCGCGCTTGTTGATCGCTCATGCCTTGCCCCGTATCATCTTTGGCCATCAACAACATCGATAGCAGATCGCCATAATCTTCACCAGATTGACGACGTTCCGCGATGATCCGTAAGATAATTTGATCGATCGTGTGGATGGCATCCCGTTCCCGTTGTTTATGCGGTAAAGGCAACCAATCCGGCAAAGAAAACGGCATCCGCATTTCACGAAAGGCCATCTCTTGCAAAACTTGGATAATTTCGCCGATCAAGTTTGATTCGGAGGAGACATCCGCATTAAACAGCGTCTTGGTGACGATCTTACGAGTCAAGTCTGACATCGTGTGCTGAATCGGGAGTTGGATCGTTTTTCCCTGCCAAGCAGCGATCATCTGCTCTGTGTATGTAACCATCGCATCGGCGTAACGGTGTAAGCGTTGAGTATGAAAGGCCGGTTGCACTAGTTTACGTTGCCTACGCCAAAAATCACCATCGCTATTGACCAAACCATCCCCATCAAATTTGCCGAATACCTCTTTTTGTCGATACCATTTTTGAAATTTTTTCGCCTGTTTGACCAACACCTCATAGACCAATTGCGGGGTTTTGACCATATAACCGTCGATCGGGCCAAGCCGATAGTAGATTAAATCGCTGTCATACTTGGCGCTAAGCTGTGTCAGATAGTGCAAGGGATCGCGCCCAAAGCCGCGAATAGTGTCAAAGCCCAATAGAAGATTGCTGGGGCCGGGTGGATAATTCATGCTGTGATTCCCTTTGCTCAAATCAATCGGATTAAAGTTGTTTTCAGCGTAAAATAAAGCGAGTTAGGCTGTCAATTTATCAGTTTTAAATGGAGAGCAAGATTGAACACTGTCGTCTCATCACGGATCGAACGCCGTCGCTTACAAACCCGTCAACGCCTATTAGAGGCGGCACAGCTGATCCTTGCTGAACGGGGTTATCACAAATTCACGATCCAAGCGGTCACCGATCGGGCCGATGTGGGTTACGGCACGTTTTATCTGTATTTCGAGGATAAAGATGTGTTGGTCTGGCAGGTGCTTTACACTTACGGAGAAGGCTTACGCCAAGAAATTGATCAACGTCTCGCCTTGATCCCATTTCCAATGCGTGAGTATTTGTCGTGGATCGCGATCTTTCGCTACATGCACCACCAACGCGAAAGTTTTAGTGCCATGTTCGGGAGACAAGGCAGCGCAAAACTCACCCAATATTATCAGACGTATTTAGCAGAGATACATGAAGAAAATTTACGTTTAGGGCGCTATCAAGCGGGAGTCGATTTACCTCCTACATTTTTAGCGCAATTTATGGCTGGGGCAATGCTGCGTCTGTTGATCTGGTGGATCGAATCCGATAACACGTACACAGCGGAACAAATGGCCGAGATGTTATATCAGGCGGTGTATCGTGAACCACCGCCCGCCGATCCACCGATCGGATTTTGGGATGACTTGATTTAAGAGGCTAAAGCAACGGTGGTTGTTCGTTAGATCCCAAAGGCGCGATACATGCCATCGAATCGTTGGATGGACTATTGACCAGTTTCGACACTTCATAGGCCGCTAACGCACCGTCATATGGCGTAAGCAATGAAAACGCTTCTTCGGTGCTGATCTCATCAGGATTCAACCACGCGGTGTAATTTTCCGGCCGCATGATGATCGCCATGCGATGATGATACGGTTTAATGAACTCATTCGGTTCAGTCGTCAAAATGGTGCAGGTGGTCAAGGTATCGCCTTCCGCGTTATGCCAGACTTCCCATAAACCCGCGAACGCGAACAATGATTGATCATCAAGATGAATGTACAACGGGCTTTTGCTTTTCCCGTTTTTTGACCATTCGTAAAAACCGTTAGCCGGGATCAAACAGCGCCGACGACGAAACGCCGATCGAAAAGCAGGTTTTTCGTGAGCGGTCTCGCTACGTGCATTGATCATCTGATTGCCAATTGATGGATCTTTGGCCCATGACGGCACGAGTCCCCACTTAAAAAAGTCCAGTTGGCGTGAATTTTGATTGCTGATCACGGCCACAGGTTGCGACGGGGCGATGTTATAACGGGCAGGCATTTCGACCGGCACGATCTCAAGGTTAAAGGTCTGCTGAATGGCCTTAGGATCGGCGGTCAATACATAACGTCCACACATCGCGATTTACTTTTTCTTCGGCTTGCCAAGTTCAGCAATTTGACGCATCAAGGCGATCGCAGCGACCGCGATCCCGATCAATTGGCCGGTTTGCAATTCTGGACGTTGACCTCCGTTGAGACGGGCTTCTTCTTCGGATGACCGAGAGAAGAGATACGCCGTTAACAAGCCAAAACCCGCCCCTAATAACAATCCTAGCGCATAAGTGCGCGTCGGTGTGCCGCTGTTACGAGTCGTTTCCTGTACGATTGGTCTCATCTGATGTTCCCCCTTTTTGCCCTTCGCGATACCGATCAAAAATATCAAAGATCGCATCTAATTGCGCCGCTTTCACCCCAAACTCCACCGATTGGCGGCTCACTTGTTGGGCGACTTCATCCGTTTTAGCGGCAAGATTTTCGGTCAGCAACCGACCGCGATCTAATTGTTTAAACACGGTTCCATTGACCCGACTCATCCCATAAACAATTGACACCATGCCTAAATACACCGGAAACAGGCATAATGTCAACGGTAAGAGGCATAGACAGGTCAAAAACGCATTCGCTAAACCGCTTAACCCACGCGGTGTTAAAAACACCGTAGCGC
Source organism: Anaerolineae bacterium (assembly GCA_025454525.1). GTDB lineage: Bacteria > Chloroflexota > Anaerolineae > Aggregatilineales > Phototrophicaceae > JALOOG01. Next base: position 44,918 of record JALOOG010000022.1, read on the forward strand.
CGATCAAAGTCGCAAGCGCCAACAGTAACAAAACCATTGGCAACACAATGTAACGAAAAACTTCAGCACGATTTTTTAACACCGGATCAGGCATGAGTTTGTCCCAGACGAACGGCCTCGCATGTCTGTCATTGTAGAGACTTGCGACATTATGTCAATCAACGTTAAGCCCACTTTCATCGTTTGACTTAACGTTCATCGTTGTTATCGTCAAAGATACCCGACGGATGACAGCCTAACCCTGATTGAGCGGCCTCAAATTCTAAGACGCGAAAATCGTCAAAATGCCGATCATCCGGTTCATACAATACCGCTTCGGCCCACCCATCGCGCACCAAAGCCTCATTCACAAACACATCATCCACATAGATATAACGCAACAGGCGGTCAAAGCGATCGGTATCACTTTGATCGCGTTCTAAGCGGACTTCACGGCCTTCCACCCAGACCGCGTTGGCCTGTAACGCATCCTCATAACAGACTTCATCGCGTTCGGGGGTGTTGACTCCCACATACCGCACATCATAGATCACACCGTCGCGCTCCACTTCGATCGTATCACCGTCTACGATCCGTACAACGCGAAAACCGTCCCCAGTCGTCCCACCCTCACCTTGATCATCACCGGAGTCGATGTCCTCATCCAAAGTACAACCGACCAAAGCCACGATCAAAAACAGCGCTAAAATGATGCGAGTCATCCATTTACCCCTTATTCAGTAAGCGCCGTTTGAGCGCGATCTCCACTTGTTCCACTAAGGTATTTCCGACCAACCGACTCCGCTTGACCACTTGGGTCAGGTTATGTTGGATCTTCTCCGCCACATCCCCCGTAAGATCGCGCACGGTGACGATGATCACAGGAATATCGCGTTTATGTTCGTCAAGATGCAGGTCTTGTAAGAACTTAAAAGCGGACATCTCTGGCATAAACAGATCAAGAATGATCAATGAAGGGGTTTGCTGTTCGATCCAATCATCGGCGGCCTCACAGGTATCAACAGCGGCCACAGGATAGCCGGCGCGATACAACGTCTCCGCTAAAATCGCCCGATCTTCTGAACTATCATCGATAATCAAGATCGGATCTTGGGCGCGGGCATGGATGATCCGTTGCATCGCATCCACCAATACTTCCCGCGTGACTGGCTTTACTAAATAATCCGCTGCCCCAAGATAAAAGCCTGTGGTACGACGATCGATGATCGACAAGACGATCACCGGAATATCTGAAGTTTTGGGATCGCGTTTGAGCGACCGTAACACTTCCCACCCATTCACCCGCGGCATCATCACATCGGTGATGATAATGTCTGGTTTAACACGACGGGCGATCTCTAAAGCGTGTGTCGGATCTTCCACACTAATCAATTGATACACATCTTCATCTAGGTAATCGTGGATCAATTGTAGTGAGCTAACGTCATCATCGATCATCATCACCACTTTACGATTTTCGTCAATGATCATCGGGACTTCTACGGTAGAACGTTGCGGCACACTTTCCACAGGTAACAGCATAAAGAAGGTACTTCCGACTCCGACTTCGCTTTCCACCCAGATATATCCACCATGCAACGTGATCAACCGTTTAGCAATCGCTAGGCCGAGTCCCGTCCCACCATATTCACGCACGCTTGATCCATCCACTTGTCGGAATGCGTCAAAGATCATTTGATGATTTTCGACACTAATCCCGATTCCGGTGTCTTTCACCGAGATCACCAACCACTCACCATCTTCTACTTGAAGATACGTTGGCGGTGCTGGTGTATCTAAGGCGACACCGCCATAGACCGAAAGCGGCTTTAACGTGACATTGATCCCGCCTTGTTTGGTAAATTTGACCGCGTTACCCATCAGATTGATCAATACCTGTTTGATCCGTTGTGCATCAGCGCGGACTTGTGGCAGATCGGGGTGAATCTCCAGTTCAATTTTAAGCTGTTTCGTCTCGGCTTGGGGGGTGATCGTGTAAAAGGTCTGTTCAACCAGATGCGAAATATCCAAGGGTTCAAGGTCTAAGGTCATCCGGCCAGCTTCGATCTTCGAGAGATCCAAGACATCGTTGATCAACTCTAACAGATGTTTACCGCTGGCATGGACACGCTGTAAGCGATCCAATTGTTTATCTGCCAGCTTGCCATACATACCAGACACCAACAACTCGCTATACCCGATGATCGCGTTTAACGGCGTGCGTAACTCATGGCTGATGTTGGCCAAAAACTCGCTTTTGAGACGATTCGCCTGTACGGCTTGCTCATACAAATCAATGTTATTGATCGCAACCGCGATCTGACTCGCGATCGTCATCAACGTTTCGCGATCGCCTTCACTAAATTCATGTTGCGCGTTATAGCTATCGATCCCTAAACTCCCGATGATCCGATCCCGGGCGATCAACGGTGCAAGCATCGATCGTTGTGCGCCGGAGCGTTGCATCACAGTTTTAGTTTCACGATCCAACGGCGCAGAATTGACCTCAAGCATGATCACTTGATTCTCATCTAACAGTTCTTGGAAGATTTGATTACCTTCAAGGTTGACCACCATACCCGTTATACCCGTATCGGGGTATTCCACGGCCACATAACCCACCCCTTCGGCATCGTCTAACAACACGATCCCGCAATGCTCCACACCAAACAGCTCTAACATCATCTTGGCCACATTATTTAACACCGTGTCACGCTCTAAAGTGGAGCTGATGATCGTAGAGACATGGTGCATTGATGCAAGCCGTTTCGCACGTTTCCGCATCACCCGCAGGTTATCTTGGGATTGTGCGTGTAAACGTGCGTTATCCACCGCGATCGCGGCCTGTCGGGCCAAGGCTAACGCGGTGCTGGCATCGCGATCGGTGTAAAAATTCGGTTCGATCTTGTCTAAGGTGATGATCCCAATCATCCGGCTTTGTGAGATCATCGGCACACCAATCCACGCATGAGTCCGCGAGGTAATCGGCGAAAATCCTTGAATTTCCCACCCTTCATGAGTCTGTACGTTACCGATGACCAAGGATTGTTGTGACTCAAACACCTGTAAGATCGGGTTGCCGGGTTTAAACGTCATCAAGCGACCTTTGGCCTCGCTTGCGCCACTGGTCGCACGCGCCAGTAAGGTGCAACTCCCGTCCTCATTTTGGGTGATTTCAGTCCCTGCTCCCGGTAACATGATCGTAGCGCTATCAAATTCGATCACCCGCGCCATCTGTTCCAACACACGCTCTAACACTTCTTCAATGTCTAAGGTTGAACTGACCACCCGACCGACATCCATCAACGTATTCGCCACACGCCGCCGTTCCTGCTCCGATTCCAGCAACAGCGCATTGTCCAACGCTAACGAGATCTGCGCCGCGATCGTGGTCAATAACGAGAGATCGTCTTCAGTGTAAATGTCAGGGGCAACGTTATAGATACTGATCACACCGATCGACTCACGCCGACGATTGCGAAACGGCACACCGATCCATGACCGCATCCCTTGATCGGGTTCATGACCCGTGATCTCAATTTTGAGCGCCTGTAAGCGTTCTCTTTCGGCAGTGAGATCGCGAAAATGTAAGGTTGTGCCGTAATTGACGACGGCTGCCCCCACCCCAGAGAGTGTCAAACGCAATTCGGACATGCGTAAGCCGTTTTGTGAGATCAACGGGTAATCTAAGATCTTATTTTCACGATCGTACATGGCGATGTAAAACGAAGAAGTTTCAAATAACATCGCGAGTTGTTCATGGATCGGTTGCCAAATGTCATCCCCGCGGAATTGACGGGCTAAGACGACGCTGATCTCGTTAATTGCGGCTAATTCACGCACACGCCGTGCGGTGTTATGGAACAATTCTGCATTTTCGATCGCCACTGCTGCGCTGTTGGCAAAGGTCAATAACACCTGCAAGTCATTTTCATCAAAGGCGTTAGGGCGATTCGATTGTGAACAGAGCGCACCTAGCGGGGCCTCTTTGATGATCATCGGGATGCCTAAGTAAGAACTAGGCAATTGATCAAGGTTATTTAACTTAAAGTAACGGGCTGTGGCGGCCCGCTCATCTTCATTGCGCCAAAAGATCGGAGTCATCTCTTGGATAATCACGTTTAAGAGCAGATCGATCTCATCAAGCGGTTGTTCGCTATATTGATGCTGTTCGCCTTCAAACGCCTCTAATTGCACCACTTTACGCTTACGATCATACACCGCAAATTGGAAAGTATCAGGGGACTGCACACGCATCACCGACTCATAGACTCGTCGGGCCAATTCATGCGTATCAAGTGTCGCATTTACCAATAAACTCACTTCGGTCAACGCGGCCATGTCTTGAGCGCGGGCGCGTAATTCACCGAACATGCGCGCATTATAGACGGCGATCGCCAATTGATCGGCGACATTCTGTAAAACCTCAAGATCATCACTGCTAAACGCATCGCGTAACAGGCTTTGGATCACCATGATCCCCAAGATCTCATCATTGGTTTTCATGGGGATCACCATTTCTGATCCAACATTTCGCAACAATTCACCAGAGCGGAAACGTTTGTCTTTTTTGACATCGTTCACCACTAAGGCCTGTTGATTGCTCACCACCCAACTACTAAAACTAGTTTCTGTGATCGAAAAACTACGTGGGACTTGCGCCCAATCCACCGATCCACCGGAGGTATGCGCCGAAACACCAATAAACTCGCGTTGATTGTCCGACAGCCGTAAGATCTGCACGCTGTCAAAGCCAAATTCACGTTGGATCAATTCGGTAACATGGTTTAACAAGGTGGGAAGGTCAAAATTGGCGATGATCGCTTGCGAGATGCGACTCGCCGCGCTGTAACGTTTGGTTTGTTGCTGCCAAACGCGGATCGTTACTTCTTCACTCTCTTGTAAGCTGTGCAGACGCGCCGATAATAGCGCCGCCAACAAGATCGCTTGTTGATCGTCCCCGTAGACCCCCATTAAACCATAATCCCCGCCGCTATAACGCAATGGGATCAACAAGATTAAGGTTTCAGAGGTTAAATTAGGCAGCGGATGATCGCGATCTAACCGATAAATGCCGGAAAGAGCTTCGCGGTTTTTGCCGGATTTTAACCATGCGCTTAACTGGGTAGAGAGGATCGTATTCGGGCGCGTCAATAACCCGCTTGACGAGAGCGAGATAAAGATCACATTTTCCAACCAATCAACCACCAGTTTCGCCGCAGCGGCCGGACTGGTAGTGCGTTCTAATTGACGCAGAAGCTGATCTAGATTTTGAGAAGTTGCATGTTCAGACATAGTTTTTACCAATAGGATTAGGTGGCGATCATATTTGACACTGCTTGATGCAATGGTAATGACAATAATTGCGTTGTTTCACTTGGTTAGGTTTCTGTTTCATGCTTTTATTGTAGCGCAAAAAGCACAATCGTACCTGTACAGTCAGATAGGAAAGCGATTATAGTTATCCTTCAAGCATGGGATTAAAGGTGTTTTAACGTGTTTCCAACTCCTCTATCTAACTTGAAGCCATTCCTTACCCTACTCTTACTCTTGTTCGTGGTCTATCCCTTAAGCGCACAACCTGCGGATGGGCCAAGAGCGATCGTAAGCGCGTTTTTAACCGCTTGGGATTCGCAAGACTCCGCGCTGATGTACAGCTATCTTAGCCCGATGAGTCAAGCAGAGTTCCCCCAAGAGGTGTTTGAGAATCGTTACACAGTTGCCAACAATGCGATCAACCTCACCGGAGTCCGCTATACGATCCAATCAATACGTTTACAAGGCGAATCCGCTGAAGTGATCTACGATGTGGTGATCACCTCCTCCTCATTCGGTGAGATCGCCGATCCCGGACGCATGATGCGCTTGATCCGTTTAAATGGCGCTTGGGGGATTGCATGGTCAAGCATGGATATTTTTAATTCCTTGGCTGGCGCATCCACAATCAGCTCTGACGGTCAACTATTCCCCCGTGCCAACATCTACGATCGCAATGGCAACTTGATCGCCGGATTAGGACGTATCACTTATCTTTATACGACTCGACTCGGCATGTCGGATGAGATCGGTTGTCAAAACTTGATTGCGACTTTGACGCGGCGCTCTCGTCAATACTATGCCGGATTGTTTAATCGTCAAGCACCAGAAACGATCTTCTTTCTTGCTGAATTAGAAGAAAGTGTCTTTAACCGCCACCGTGAGGATTTAAGCGTTCTTTGCGGCGTAAATAATGAATCACTTTACGGCACTTATGAGACTCGCGTCTACTACGGCAACAACGCGATGACTCATATCACTGGCTACATTGGGCAAATCCAGCAAACCCAGATCGATCAATATCGTGCGTTGGGGTATAGTACAGGTGATCTGGTCGGTCAAAACGGGATCGAATTGATGCACGAACGTAGCTTGGCCGGAACCCCGCGTCGGGTGTTGCGGATCAGCGAACCCGGTGGCACGGTGCTACGCGAATTAGGCGGATCATCAGGTATTGAGCCGGTTCCAGTGCAATTGACGATCGATCGCGATCTTCAGGTTGCTGTAGCGCAAGCGTTATTTGATGGATGGGAATATGCAGCGGGCAATTGGTCAGCGGGAGCGGCCGGCGCAGGTGTCGCAGTATTGGATGTTAACACAGGTGAAATTTTGGCTTTGGCCAGCTATCCTTTAGTTGACCCGTTGCTTTTTAACCCCGATTCAGCCAATCCAGAGCGCGGCGTATTGGTCGGTCAATTGGTCAATGATCCGCGCCAACCTTTAGCCAATCATGCCGTACAGAACCAATATTTCCCCGGCTCTACCTATAAGGTGATCACGGCGGCCGCGGTCTTAAACGAAGGCCTTACCCGTCCGGTGAGCATCTTTAATTGTGAATTGTTTTGGGACGGGGGATCGTTTGGAGACACCGCCGGCCGTCGTCCCGATTGGCGTGTGGCGGATGAATTGCCGGCCGCAGGTGAGATCACGCCCGCGCAAGCGTTAATGTCATCCTGTAATCCTTTCTTTTGGCGATGGGGTGCGGAGTTATACAACACGGTCGATCGCGATAGCTTAGCAGATTACAGTCGTCAAATGGGACTCGGACAAGCTTACAATATTTTTGGTGGTGCGGTAACGGAAGTTGCAGGAAGTTTAGCGATCCCCGCGAATGTCACCGCGGCTGTGAATGAGGCAGTGGGTCAAGGGGATGTGCAGCTTCCGCCGATTCAAATGGCCGTAGCGACGGCCGCGATCGCCAACGACGGCACCGTTTATCGGCCTTATCTGGTGATGCGTGTAGGTGGATTAGACGGGACCCCCCTCCAACAAGAAAACAGTGCAACGATCCTTCAAGAATTGGACTTTGGACCAGAGGTACTCGCGACGATCCGAGAAGGCATGTGTGGCGCGGTGACTGATCAAGGGCTTGGCACGGCTTTTCGCGTCTTTAATGAACAAGACACCACCCCAACTTACACAGCGTGTGGCAAAACCGGCACCGCTCAAACTGAAAATCGCGCTAATGCGTGGTTTATCGCCTATGCACCGGCCGAAAATCCCCAGATCGCGATCGTGGTCGCTGTGCCTAGTGCTGGCCGCGAAGGATCAGAAGTCGCGGCCCCGATCACCCGTCGCATTTTGGATTATTACTTCAATTCGCCGATCGCCTCCTACCCTGAATGGTGGGCCACGGAACCCTATCGTCCCTTAGTCAATCCAAACGGCATGACCACCGGAGGTTAATGTGAGCGATATGAAAATTGTGCGTTGTGTCTCTTGCGAAGGTTATGGTTGGATCACCGACGAATTTACCGGAGAAACTGAAGATTGTGATTGGTGTCAGGGGACGGGATATGTCTATCGCGATACAAATGGCATTGATCACCCGATTCCCCCATCCGATTATGGCAAAGTGGCCGATCAATTAGAGCGGTTAGAATCCGAACGGATGCGCGATCTGGGTTACACAGGGACGGCTAAACATCCTAAAGATCAAGCGATTCGTCAAGGGGATGATTAACAAACAAAAAAGCCACAGAATTCTGTGGCTTTTGAGAGCGGGTGACGAGATTCGAACTCGTGACCTTCTCCTTGGCAAGGAGACATTCTACCGCTGAACTACACCCGCGTGTTTGTCTTGATGTTTTATATACTACTCGCGCTTGCACTATTTGGCAAGGGGCAATTTTGGGAGACTTTTTAGATGATCTTGAAGCGATTCCGACTTTGGGTGCTATCCAGCCTAATGCTAACCGTCATCTTCACCGTTACCGCGTGCGATCCAATGGCCCCTGTAGCCCCTGTGGTGGTCATGGTCACCGAATCACCGACGCGCATCCCGACCCGTGCGCTCACCGCGACTCCCACATTGACTCGCACGCCGATTCCCAGCGCGACTCCCAACTTTACCGCGACTCCGACTCCGTTCCCATGTGATCAAGATGGCACGTTGATCGAATTGAGCCTAGAGAGCGAACTTGCGCGAGAAACGCTCAATTATGATGTTTATGCACCGCCCTGTTACTTCGAGTCCACTTTACGCTTTCCGGTGGTGTATCTGCTGCATGGACTCCAACAACGTCAAACCCAATGGCAAGATTTAGGGATCATTCAGGCGTTGGATCAAGGCATTCGGTTAGGGGTTTTACCACCGATGTTAGTGGTGATGCCATCGTATGGCAATATCGGTACGCGCAATATTTTTCCGCCAGACACATCGTTTGAAAGTGTGATGTTAAACGAATTGATCCCACAAGTGGAGATCGATTTCTGCACAATTAGTAACCGCGGGCATCGGGCAATCGGTGGGATCTCGCGTGGCGGTTTTTGGGCATTTAGCATGGCGATGCGTTACCCAGATGTGTTTAGCATCGTCGGGGGGCATAGCGCCTTTTTCCCTGATGACCCGGATGAAGTTCCGGCGGCCTTTAACCCCTTAGAGTTGGCCCGTAATTCGACCACCCTTCCGGCCGCCGATTTACGGATCTACTTAGACAACGGCGCACGCGATTTTACAGGACTCGGCCAACAAACCTTTTCGGATCGTTTGACCACCCGTTCAATCCCACACACCTACATTATCAATCCGATCGGTGAACATGATAACGATTACTGGTCAACGCACATTGGCGAATATCTCGAATTTTATGGGCGCGATTGGGAACAGAATTACAGCGCCTTGCCCACTTGTTTAGAGCCAAGCCCGTCATAACAGGAGTTTTGTCCTCATGCCTAAACTATCCACGGCACGCGGTGATCTCTGGTTTGCCGATCACCGACACGGCCATACGTTACCTCTTTTGTTGATTCATGGCGCGGGCGGATCACATCTTGATTGGCCAATCGGTTTACGTCGTCTCAATAGCATCGCGCTTGATCTATCCGGTCATGGCAAAAGCCCCGGATCAGGTCACACTACCATTGAAGACTATGCTGCCGATGTGATCGCTTTAATGGATGCGTTGAGCATGTCAACAGCGGTGATCGGAGGGCATAGTATGGGCGGCGCGATCGCACTCACCTTAGGACTCCATTACCCGGAACGGGTTACAGCGCTCTTATTGATCGGTACAGGTGCAAAATTGAGTGTTCACCCGAACATTTTAGAGCGGGTGATCGATCATCAAGCGGAAGTGGGTATATTGTTTAAAACATGGATGTGGGGTAGAGATGCCGATCCCAAATTGATCGAATTAGGGTTTCAACAATTTATGAAGTCCGATCCCCAAGTGATCTACGGTGATTATCTTGCCTGTAATCGCTTTGATTTACGGGATCGGCTTAGCGAGATCCGCGCACCGACGTTAGTGATCGGTGGCACAGAGGATCGTATGACTCCGTTGAAATATAGCGAATATCTCGCCCAACATTTGCCCAACGCCGCCCTATGGACGGTAACGGGGGGTCATATGATGGGCCTTGAACAATCGGAAGCGGTCGTATCGCGGGTGCAAAATTGGCTCACGATTGACATTTAGCCTATTTCAAAGCATAGTAGCGCCATTTATTGTAGGAAATTGAGACTTTCATACATGAGTGCAAAACGTAAACTCACGATCGCAATCTTCTTTGGTGGACGAAGCGTTGAACATGATGTTTCGGTGATCACGGGCAATCAGATCATGCGCGCCTTTGATGCAGAGCGCTTTGAGGTCGTTCCAGTCTATATCAATCGCGAAGGCAAATGGTTTACTGGCGATCCATTGCTGGATCTCAACAATTACAAAAATGAAGTGACCAGTCACAAAGGGATCATCCCGGTGATCTTATCCCCTGCCACCCAACATCATGGATTGATCTTAAATCCAGTGGTCGGACGTTTACAGAAAAACACGGTCAAGCGGATCGATGTCGCTTTTCCGGCCATTCATGGCTCTCATGGTGAGGACGGCACGTTACAAGGCCTGTTTGAATTGGCAGATATTCCGTATGTTGGTTGTGGTGTGTTAAGCTCAGCGATTGCCAATGACAAAGCGATCACCAAACAACTTTTGCGACAAAATCAGGTTCCGGTGTTGGATGATGTGGTATTTTCACGGGCCGAATGGCTTGACAACCCTGAAACTTGGATCGAACACATTGAACGAAATCTCCGTTATCCGCTGTTTGTAAAACCGGTCACTTTAGGATCTAGCATCGGTGTTGGACGGGTGGAAAATGAACAGTTGCTACGGGCCTCAATTGAAGTCGCATTTAACTTTGATCGACGGGTGATCGTAGAAAGCGCCTTAGTCCAATGTAAAGAGATCAACTGTGCCGTGATCGGACATGGCACGGCGATCACGGCTTCGGTGTTAGAACAACCTGTCTCTTGGGAACAATTCCTCACCTATGAGGAAAAGTATATGCGCGGCAATGAAGGCATGAAAAGCGCTGAACGTTTGATCCCCGCGCCCTTGAGTGCCGAACAAACCGCCCAAATTCAGGCTTACGCGGTCAATGCCTTTAAAGCGATCGATGGCCGTGGTACAGCACGGATCGATTTTCTAGTGCGCGATGATGAAGTGTATCTGAATGAGATCAACACCATGCCCGGCTCATTAGCTTTCTATCTATGGCGTGAAAACGGACTCGCCGCCTCTGATGTGGTTGAGCGCCTTGTCCAGATCGCGCAAGACGGTTACGCGGAAAAGCGCCGCACCAGTTACAATTATCAAACCAGTTTGATCGCAATGACCGCCTCACGCGGGTTAAAAGGGGTGAAACGGGATAAAAATCCTGTTCGCGTCAATTAATCAAATAGACTACAATCACTATGGGGGGAGATTTACCCCCTTTATCCGATCATTTGGGGAGTCGAACGGTGAAGTTACGTCGCATATACGTACTCGTGATCCTGTTGGTTTTATTGACTGCTTGCGGCGGAGATCGAGAGACCACGCCGACTCTTCAAGGCGCGTTAGTCCCGACTCGCGCCTCACCTATACCGACCGCCTCTGCGACGGTTTCTCCTTCGGTAACACCATCCCCTAGTTCAACGTTTGACGCAACTCGTACCCAAATCGCATCTCTGAATCAGACACAGATCGCGAGTGGCAGCGCTACCGCTTTGAGTATTGAACAGACTCAAACCGAAACGGCGCGCCCTACCCTTACGCCGACTCCTAGCCCTACTGACACCGCTACCGAGACTTTTACACCGAGCGCAACCGTAGCTTCTTCTGAAACGGCGATCCCGATACCAACCCTAACCTTAACACCGCTTACCCCGATCACACCCACAGCGGTGATCACGGTTGTCCCTGATTTTGCCAATGCCTTACCGATCATTTATGGCGAAACCGTGCGTGGATCGATCACCAACGAAAATTACTTTGTGATCTATCGTTTTGAGGCTGGTTCAGGTGATGTGATCACAATCCAAATGCAAGCGGTTGATAATGATCTAGATACGCTGGTGATCTTAGTCAACTCAGCAGGTGAACGCTTGATCGAAAATGATGATCGCGCCACGGGTATTACCGATAGTTTGATCGATGATTTCACTATTCCAGAGGCAGGTACTTATTTTATCATTGCGACGCGCTTTCAAGAACAACGCGGGACACTGATCGGCGCGTTCGATCTCACTTTAACATCTGGAGACACACCAGCAACCCCACCCGCTGACGCGCAAATGATCGAATATGGGGCAAATGTACGCGGTACGATCACAGATGACCGTTATCAATATATCTATCTCTTTGAAGGTCTAGCAGGCGATGTCATTGAGATCCGTATGGCAGCCGCCCGTAATAGCGATCTAGATACCTTCCTTTACCTTTATGCGCCAGATGAGTCATTAGTCGCCCAAAATGACGACTTTAACGGCAACTCACGCATTAGTTTGCTTGAAGAGGTTGAATTGCCGCAAACCGGTACTTACCGAGTCGTGGCAACACGCTATAACGAACAGTTTGGCGGATCTTCCGGTAATTTTAACTTGATGTTGAATCGCTTAGAACGTGGATCGGCTTCTCCAGATCTTGACTTAGACATGGATGAAATTAGCTACGGCGATCTGATTACCGATGAGATTGCCGAAGATGAATTAGTCTATTTCTACACGTTTGAGGGCAATGAAGGGGATCGGATCATGCTCAGTGTGAACCCGGTACAACTTGGTTCTACTGGACTTGATCCCATCGTATTGTTGTTAGATCGCGATGGACACGAATTGATTCGCAGCGACGATACCCTATTCGGTCGCAGTTCTCTGATCTCCAATTATCCATTACCCTATACCGGAAATTATATCATCTTGGTAGGACGCTCTCCCTTGCGCGGTGGTCGAACCGTCGGTGAGTTCCGCTTGTTGTTAAATGATGAGGGGAGAGATGAACTCATTATCGGAACACAACCACAAACGATCACGGACGGAGAAACCGTACAGGTAGAATTTACCCGCAATGTTGAGGATGCTGTCATCACCTTTGAAGGTAACTCTGGGGATACCATCCATATCACCTTAGATCCCGATCGTCGCCTAGCGATCACCGTGTTTTTAATTCATCCCTTAGGCCGACAACGCTTGTATATGGGAGAAGATCGGGAGATCACGGTAGAATTGCCTTTAGACGGGTTTTATAGCCTCTCTTTCCGTGCGCGACGTGGGCAAGGTGAAATGGATATTACGCTTGATTTTGAATAGTTAAGTAGCGTTAAAACGGGGTTGGATCGGCGATTTAGCCCCGTTGTTAAACTGTTTGCAATTTACCGACAAACCGATAACCGATCCCATACTCGTTATGGATATAGGTAGGATATTTAAGATCCGGTTCGATCTTACGGCGCAAGTGTGAGACGTAAATCCGTGGGTAGTGGTGTTCATTTTTGTATTCCACCCCCCACACATTCTCCAACAATTGCAAAAAGGTCAACACTTCCCCTTGATGTTGGATAAACATCGACAACAGCTTAAATTCAGTCGGAGTCAAGCGGATCTCTTGCGATCCGACATATACCCGTCGGGTTTCTAAATTGACCGAAAGATAATCATCCTGATAGCGAGTAATTTCTTCTTTGACATCTTCCAACAAACGCGAACGTCGTAATAAGGCCCGCACCCGTGCATGAAATTCGATGTTCGGGAGGGGTTTGATCATATACTCATCTGCACCCATATTCAGACCATTGGCGATCTCAGTTTCACTGATCGCGTGTGCAGTCATGATCAAGATCGGTACATCTGAAGTTTCACGCACTTTCTGACAGACCGTGATCCCGTCCATACGCGGTAACGAGACATCCAAGACCAACAGATCGGGTTCATATTGTTTGAACATCCGTAGGCCTTCTAAGCCATCCTCTGCCGTAATCACGCGATAACCGTTAACCTCTAAATCCAATTTGAGGAGTTTGAGTAATTCTTTGTCGTCTTCAACAATTAAGACCGAAATTGCCATATTGCATGACTCCGCGTGATCATTCCTTAACAATTAGACCACATTTAACCAGATTACGCAACGCGCTGTAAGGCTAGGGGATCGGAGAACGTATATTAGATGCCTCCTACGCAAACATAAGCCAGCTATGAAGCGTGCTGGTGTTGTCTGGTTAGGGCTAATTCGGCAGGCCCCAAATGCGTAATGTGCCATCACGACTCGCAGTATAAAGGCGCGTCCCATCCGTATTAAATTTGAGATCATAGATCACATCGACATGGGCATTGAGCGTGTGAATGAGTTCGCCCGATTGCGTCTCGTAAATCAGGATAGTGGCGTTATTCGCGATCGCTATCAGTGTACCGTCTAAGTTGATTGCTATCACACCCACTTCACCCTCTCTTTCAATGGGATGACGGCTTATCTGATTGGTCATCAGATCCCATCGCACAAACATCAACAGATCCTGATGGTTTTCGCCACTGCTCTCAACCCATCCGAGAACCATCTCGCTAGAATTAAACACAGCGCGGATGATGTTACCTTCTAGAGAGGTTTGAGTGAGGAGAACACCGCGGGTTAAATCCCATAACTGCACTTGTGCGTTTGCGTTTATAAGCAGGATCTGGCCGCTAGGGCTGACGATTTGGGTATTCACCTCATCGTAATAGCGTTCTAAGGCCGTGACAATTTGCCCAGAAGTAGCATCAAAACGGTAGTACGAATAGCTTTCATCATCACCTCTGACAACAGCAACTCCGTAACGTAGATCAGGGCTATAGGTGAGATATTGATCCGCAGGCGGGTGAGCGAGTTCGCTCACCACCGCTCCGGTAAGCGGGTCAATAACCGTCTTAGAGAGTGGATTTAGCAATCTCCAATGTCCATCCAACCAAAAAGCACTCACCAAATTTGGGACGGAAAACGGGGTATTAGAACCGGTTGCGATCTCCCACACTTGCGCTTGATCGATTATTTGTGTTTCATCTGGGTTAATCGCAAAATTGCCCCGAACACGATTTAGCGGTATCGTGCCAAGTCGCTGATTATTCTGAATGTCCCATATCGCCAATGTAGCGCCCTCACTTTGCGCTGCTAGATATTGTCCATTTGGGCTAAATGATTGTTGAACGACTTGACCGCTCAAACCATACAGAATGTTGACGAATCGCGCATTATTGTAGAGTTGGATCGTTCCATCGATCGTTGCCAGCGCTAACAGAGTAGTTTGTGGGGCAAAGATCGCATCAGTGACATTGAGAACATCAAGCTGTGCGACCATCTCCCCTGAATAGATAATTTGCATATTACCTAGATTAATCATCCAGTCGTCAATGATTGAAGATGTTGCGATGTTAAAGCCAGAAACAGGGATCGATTGACCGTTTTGGTTAGTGAGTTCCTCAAAATCTTTGCGTTCAGACCATGTGTAATCTTCCAAACTAAAGTGGGAAATCATGTAGAATGAGATCACTCCCGGTTGTGTACTTAGGGTGGTCAACACATAAACGGTTTTACCGTCTGGCATCAAGGCCCAATCAGCGATAGTTTCCGACTCCCACACATCAGACCACCGAACTTCGGCAGTGGCCATATCCAACACCGCGAGGCTACTCTCTGTGACATTCACGAGAGTTACACCATCAGGGCTTAACTGGAGTTGTCCGCCCCATGTCACGCGAAGATCGGCTCTTTTTTCGGGTATTTCTGTGGCGGATACCCGCCAAAGCGTGACAAAATCCATCTGTTGTGAGATCGCGAGGGTACTATCGGGTGAAAAAATCAGGTCAACGATACCGCTGTTATGTTGAAGCGTATAGAGCGGGGTGTAAGTTTCAGTTTCCCATAAGATCACCGTCCCGCGTGCATCTCCTGTCGCCAACATCGTACCATCGGGATGATACATAAGGGTCGTAAGGGGGTCATCATGCGCGGTAAGTAGGGATGAAGTTTGGTTTAATTGGCGTGGATTGACAACACGTAAGCCGAGTGAAGTCGCGATAGCAAGATGCGACGAATTGGGATGCCACGCAAAATCTATGATTCGACCGTCCCCTAAAGTCCCTTCCAATGCAAGATTAGTGACATTTTGCGGCGTAATGGCATTAAACGGAAGTAAAAGAGGGTCTTTTTGGGGAATGCCGACTGCTTCAGGTAATGGATTCAATAAAAGGCGTACATTGCGCCGAAGAAATCGACCTGAAGGGCAATAGGCATCGCAATACCCCCACTCTGTTTCCCTAATCCAACCTTGTAGTGTGTCAGTGGCGATTTCAATCCATGTGATAGGGTACTCGTATTCGTACACACATTGCGATGTGGTAATAACGATAAATACCTCCCCAAACGACAATGCTCCAACGATCTGCCCTTCAGCCGTAGGAGTATCTAACACAGATAAGGACTCAAAGCGTGTTATCACTTCACCCCCTTGTTCCCGGGTAAAGACAGATTGACAGGCAGGTTGAATCCAATATTCCCAATGGGCATTTTCGACCGTCCAACCGATTAAACCATTATAGTTGACTTGTATCCAGAGCAGCCCGTTGAGACATTGTGCTTCAGTAACGACCATAAATATATCACCACCGGAAATAGTGCCGATCCGTTCTGCATCAGGGCTAGGTTCGGCACGTAAGTTATTGGGATCACTGGGAATCACCCGTCCCATCATACCGTTGAACAGACGGGAGGGAGCGCATTCCTCTCGCGCCTGTAATTGCGGAAACGAGACAAAAATTGTCAGTAAGATAAGCAAACGGACTAGTGACATCAGACGAAGCATATCGGGATACCTTTGCTAGTGAATATAAAATGTATATTTTGATATAAAATTATTTAAGTACGATAAATCTGATATTTGACAGATAGTAAGGTCATAGCAGAAGTAAGGTTGGACGCAAGAAACTTTTCTGTCCCTACTGACATCTATCACACTTTATTTTATCTTTGTAAGCCTATCTTTAAAGTGACCGAGGATCACACTCGGTTTAAATCAATTTTAATCAGCTTCAAAGAGTCGATTATCTCAAAAACTTGTTTTTACTGCCAACCACCGCACAACAGCGCGCATTCTTCATTCTTTTTTTAAGCTTTAAATTTCTTTTAACCTACGTTTTTCTCTAAGTTTTTGGCAAATTTTTGTAGATTTTTGCAGATTTAATTTGATCTTTTTCTCCGGATCACCTCTCATCCCATACGTGGAAAATCGTCACTTAATCTCATGCGTGGAAATGCGCCACCGCAACTCATTATAATGCTTTCATCAAACAACTTGAGGTATTTACAATGCAGGTGTACGTTCACTTTGACAAAAATCACCTCAAGATTTTTCGCTCTTTAATCCAAAACAAATGACCCAATTTAGGGAGAAGTATGTATGAAGTTCAGATGGTTTCACCTGATCGTATTGGCTCTATGGGTGGTCGTGGCAGATGTCTCAGTGGCACAGGAGACGGAATCCTTCCCTGTCACGATTGAACATCAGTATGGCAGTACGACTATCACCACCGCACCACAGCGCGTTGTTGCGATTGGTTATACCGAACAGGATTTTTTGTTAGCATTAGGGATCACTCCGGTAGCGGTGCGTTATTGGTATGGGCCAGAAGAAGACACAATCCGTCCTTGGGCCCAACCCTATGTTGAAGGCGATGCACCTGTCGTTCTAAATATGCCTTTCGGTAGTCTAAATTACGAGGCCATCCTTGATCTTCAACCAGATCTGATCAGTGCGGTAACAGCAGGCATTACGCAAGAAGAATATGAACTGTTGTCAGAGATCGCGCCCACCATCACCCAAAGCGCTGATTACATCAATTTCGGGATGCCATGGCAAGAAAGCACGCGCATGATCGGAGCGGCGGTTGGGAAAAGTGCGGAAGCTGAAACTTTAGTGACGGAGATTGAGGGATTGTTTACCGAGGCCCGCGAGAAAAACCCACAATTTGCTGGTAAAAGCATCGCCGTTGCTTACTACTACAGTGACACGTATGGCTTTTACACAGATCAAGACTCACGGGGGCGGTTCTTCACTGAATTAGGCTTTGTTGTGCCACCTGCGTTAGTTGAGGCCGCCGGAGAATTATTTTATGCGGATGTCAGCACGGAACGGATCGACTTACTGGATCAAGATTTGATTGCGATCGTCAATCTACAATTTATTGAAGGGGGACGCGAAACCTTAGAATCCCAACCGCTATTCCGTCAGTTAAAGGCGGTTCAAGAAGGACGAGTGGCGTATTTCACAAATGAGATCGAAGATGCGATCGGCTTTAACTCACCTCTAAGCCTTCATTTTGCCTTAGACGGCACGTTACCCGTATTAGAAACCATTTTTCCGCCCGCGATCGTCAATGAATTGACCTGTGAATCAGGTTTTCGCCCCTTTGATCATGAAATTTTAGAAGGGGGAGCGATTTGCATCCCAGAAAATCCGCAACGTGTAGTGGCACTTGATCCGTTTGCTTACGAACTACTGATTCTAAACAATACCCCTCCAGTTGGCGCAGTGGGTTATCTAGAAGCGGTTTATCGTGGCAACTTCCCTTACTTAGCAGATCGGCTATCAGGTATTGAAAATGTCGGATTTCCACCTAATCCAGAAGCCATTCTCGCGCTCAATCCCGATCTGATCATCGGTAGTTATTTAGAAGCCGATCTAGTTGAGCAACTTCAAGCGATTGCTCCCACCGTAAATTACATCTCATTCGGTAGCGGTGATTGGAAACGCCCTATGGCCATGGTCGGTGACTTACTTGGGTTGACCTCGCTAGTCGATTCATTGATGACAGATTATGAGCAACGGCTTGTTACCTTGTCCGACATGGTAGAAAATCCCGCAGAGATCGAGGTGTCGATTGTCCGGGTACAACCTGATCGCTTGATGTTAAACCTTGTCAATTCGTTTCCAGCCGTTATCGTGACAGATGCAGGATTTGGCCGTCCAGCATCACAGGCCTATTCCGAAGAAGAAGCGACCGAAATTTATGGCAGTGCGATTGGCGCGTTTATCTCGATTGAAGAAATTCAACTCGCGGACGGGGATTATATCTTTGCGTGGAGCAATCAGGCCAGCGATGAAGATAATGCCGATGCCGATGCGAACTGGGAGGTAGTACAAGCCTCACCCCTATGGAATACACTTTCCGCCGCACAAAATGACACCGCTCATCGGGTAGAGGGACATTGGCTAGGGTGGGGTATCTTTGCCGCGCACGGCATCATTGACGATCTGTTTATCTATATTGCGGGGGTTGATCCGGCCGAAGTCTCGCCTAATCCATTCCTTGACGCTCCGACCGCCGACTCGGCTGCCTTCGCCGCTGCTCCCACACTATTCGAGAGCGTTGAAGATCGTGGTGAAACACGCCTTGTACGATCGTTCACGGAAAATCCTGTATGGGGACTATTACTCACTGTTCAGTCAATGCAAATCTGCCGTATGGATATGCTAGAGCGGTCTGATGATTATTCAGCACGATCTGTCGCTAAACAAGCTGCTAATGCGGTATCTGGCTTATAACGCGCATGACAGCTCAGACCCAAACGCTTTCCCCTAACCCAACACGTATCCTCGGCAGCCGCACTTTGCTGCTGCCGGGGTTAATTGCGTGTGTTGGGCTACTCATCGGGGCTTTACTATGGAGTATTACCCTTGGTGCAGCAGACATCACGCCAGAGGTCGTCTATGCGTCGCTATTCAATTTTGATGACAGCAATTTTGATCATCTCATCATCCAAACGGTGCGTTTGCCGCGGGTGTTAGCGGGTGTCATCGTTGGTGCAGCGCTTGCAGTTGCTGGCGCGATCATGCAAGGCCTAACCCGAAACCCTTTAGCAGACAGCGGCATCCTTGGTATCAATAGTGGTGCATCTTTCGCGGTGGTCATGGCGGTATTCTTGCTTGGCAATCCACCACTTTCGGTGTATGCGCTATTCGGTTTTATCGGGGCAGGAACAGCGGCCGCTTTGGTATATTTTCTAGGCTCTTTTGGACGTGGGGGCGCAACTCCCCTCAAACTCACCTTAGCGGGGGTGATCTTAACCGCGTTCATTTCATCTTTTACCACCGCCATTTTGATCAGCGATCAAGAAACGTTGGATAAAATTCGTTTTTGGACAGCCGGTTCATTAGCCGGACGCGAAATGCCACTTCTGATACAAACCGCGCCTTATATCCTAATCGGTCTCCTAGGGGCATTGCTTATCAGCCGTCAAATCACCACCATCAGTTTAGGGGATGATGTGGCGAAGGGGTTAGGACAAAACACCTTATGGGTAAAAGGGCTTGCGGCGGTGATAGTCGTGTTATTAGCGGGGGGGGCGGTCGCCTTAGCCGGCCCGATTGGCTTTGTCGGGTTAGTCGTGCCACATGTCGCCCGTTTGTTTGTAGGGGTAGATTATCGTTGGATCATCCCCTATTCAGCCCTGATCGGTGGGCTATTAGTGACTCTGGCTGATGTTGGCTCACGAATCATGATCCGCCCGTTAGAACTCCCTGTAGGCGTGATGATGGCCATGCTTGGTGCGCCGTTTTTCATCTGGCTTGCTCGTTGGAAGGTAAAGCGCTGATGAACGTTGGCAGACCCTTAAAATCAACTTGGCTCACATTGCGTTTCCGAAAACTACCCTTCTCTTACCGGATCGATCGGCGTGTGCCATTGGTCGCATTGTTGTTAATGGCATTTACCTTAATGGTGCTGATTTTTAGCATCAGCTACGGCGCATATGACATTTCACCCTTAGAAGTCATACAGACCATCAGCGGCACACTCCCTCAAGATCATCCCGATTATCGCAACTTCAACCTTGTCGTACATACCTTTCGATTACCACGCATTATATTGGCATTTTTGGTGGGAGCAGCGTTAGCGACTTCTGGTGCGATCATGCAAGGCATCACACGCAATCCCTTAGCAGATCCCTATCTGTTAGGGGTTAGCGGCGGTGCGGCCTTAGTGGCTGTGGCATTGATCGTTTGGCTAAAAGATTTACCGATCAGTTTACTGCCATGGGGAGCATTCGCTGGGGCGCTTCTCACAGCTGGCACAATTTACATCTTGGCGCTAAAGCAGGGGAGTAGTAGCCCCGTTCGCCTGATTTTGATCGGCGTTGCGCTAGGGTCAATGATTGGCGCTGTTCTGACCGTCATGTTGTTGTTTGGGGACATCAACGATGTGCAACAAGCGTATGTGTGGTTGACAGGTAGCGTCTATGGAACTCGTTGGGAGCATGTTCAGGCGTTAAGCGGTTGGCTCTTGGTCTTTCTGCCCATCGCTTTCTTCATGGCGCGCAGCTTGAACGCCTTGAATTTGGGAGATGAGACAGCTCAAGGGCTTGGGCTACGAGTCGAATGGCAACGTGGAGCGCTTTTGATCGTAAGTGTTGCTCTGGCTGCCGCCGCAGTAGCCGTTGCAGGGACAATCGGCTTTGTTGGATTGATCGCCCCGCATGTCACGCGGCGTTTGGTGGGGCCATCCCATGAAGGCCTTTTACCAGTGAGCGCCTTATTTGGAGGCGCGTTATTGGTGTTAGCAGATTTGATCGGCCGATGGGTGATTGCACCGGGCGAACTCCCCATCGGCATTATAACCGCCATCGTCGGAGCGCCTTACTTTTTGTATTTGTTATATCGGAGTCGTTAGGGGTCAGCATTGAATAGTTTTATCCATATCGAAAATCTATCCTTGTCTTATGACAATGACCTGATGATCGTGCATCAGCTCAATTTGCAGATCAGCAAAGGGACAATGACGGCCTTAGTCGGGCCAAATGGTTGTGGCAAATCGACCTTGTTACGCGGTTTATCACGTCTACTAAAACCCAAACAAGGCGCGGTTTATTTAGATGGGCAAAACATCCATGCGATGAAGGCACGCGATCTCGCACAACAATTAGGGATTTTGCCTCAATCACCCACCGCACCCGAAGGATTGACGGTGCATGAATTGGTTGCACAAGGGCGCTATCCTCATCAAAGTTGGTTTCAACAATGGAGTCACAACGATGAACAGATTGTGCAAGAGGCCTTAGTCACCACTAATCTGACCATGTTTGCCGATCATCCGGTCGATACGCTAAGTGGCGGCCAACGTCAACGTGCATGGGTCGCCATGGCCTTAGCACAACAAACCGATGTGTTGCTCTTAGACGAACCCACCACGTATCTTGATCTCGCTTATCAAATGGATGTCCTCGATCTATTGGATGACCTTAATGCCAAAGGACATACGATTATTATGGTGCTACACGATCTGAATCAAGCGGCGCGTTACGCCGATACTATTGTAGCGCTCCGGGGTGGGCAGATCGTGGCACAAGGCACTCCCGAACAGGTGATGACCGTTGAAAATATCTTGCAAGTGTTCGGATTACAAGCGGAGGTGATGACCGATCCAATCACCGGAACACCGATGTGTGTGCCGATTGGACGACGGGGAAGCCGTCGCAAAACCCGTTTAGCGCCTTCCAATGGCAGATACCTGCTAACGCCCGTGATGCACGAATTAGAAAGAAGCTAAAAATGGAAACGGAACAAGTGACCGTTAAAACCTATTGCAACGTGTTAGCCTTGGAAAAAGGGCTTGACCCAGTGGGTTATGCGAACGCATTTGACACCCTGATCTTGATGGAAGCGCGCTTGCCATGGAAAAAAGAAATGTATATGGAAGCCGGAACGCTACCACAGGAAGTGATCGACCTCATTCAAGTGAACCTGAAACGTTATCAAGAGACCGGGATCGTCCCCACCACACGCCCTCTTGTCATCGCCCCTGATGAGGAATACTCCCGTGAGGGGTATCGTCGTGTCATCCTCTTTGAGCGTCAAGGAGCGTGTATCGCACAATTCACACGGAGCGAATATCTCATGCCAGAGGCAGATATGGGCGCGCTCATTTGGGCGTTGGCCGAACAACGCGACCGTGTAGCGCAGTTCGATGCGTTTCGCGTTGAAGTCAAACCGGCCGTGCGTGATTTATTAGTTTGTACGCATGGCACAGTAGACGCTGCCTGCGCGAAATTCGGTTATCCCTTATACAATGGCTTGCGCCAACACCATGCCAATGACTCGTTAAGAGTCTGGCGGGTGAGTCACTTTGGGGGGCATGTGTTCGCACCTACAATGATGGATATGCCCACCGGACATTATTGGGCATATGTTGAAGCACCGCAATCCCATCAGATTGTACGACAAACCGGCGATGTTACTGCTTTACGTGGGCATTATCGCGGTTGGGCCGGGTTATCAAACAGCTTTATGCAAGCGGCCGAGCGTGAATTATGGCAACAATACGGCTGGGATTGGTTCCATTATCCCAAAACAGGCACGATTACCTCCCAAGATCCTTCTACCGATCATCCGCTGTGGGCAGAAGTTCAGATCACCTTTGAACAACCGGATGGTGTGATCCGCACAGCACAGGGGCGTGTTGAGGTGCAACGTCATATCGAAACGATCACCACAACAGGCAATGATCACACTTACAACTACCCACAATATCAGGTAACTCATCTGGAGCTTCTCGCATGAAACACAAATTTTTTCTGCTGATCATGATCGTTATTTCCCTTTCAACCTCCGTTTACCCACAAGAGGCAGCGGCGTGCGAAAACGGTTTTCGCCCGTATGAACATGCTTTAGGTGAGACTTGTATACCAGAAAATCCGCAGCAGGTGGCCTCACTAGACATTACTATCTATGAACTGTTGTTGATAACTGGATCACGCCCCGCCGTACATACCGAAATTCTCATCAATGCCTTTTATGAACGCGCTCACCCGGAATTACTTGAAGAAATCCAGAACATAAATGCCGATATTCCCGATATAGGTTTTCCGCCGAATTTTGAAGTTCTTGCCGAAGCCCAACCCGATCTGATTATTGGTGTAGATGACTTCATTACAGAAGAGGTTTATCCTTTACTTTCGCAAATTGCGCCTACGGTGGTGATCAGTGTTGATCCCGGCGATTGGCGCGCCCGTGTTGAATTGGCCGGAGATGCGCTTAACATCACCGAACAAGTTGATGAATTACTGGCCACTTATGATGCACGGGTGGCGGAATTTCAAGAGCTTATCGGTGACGATTTGGCCACCATCGAAATTTCATTGATACGAGTTTTCCCCGGTCAAATCGGCATTATGTTAACCGGTTCGATTGCTGATCAGGTGATTCGAGAAGTCGGGTTATCACGTCCTGAAGCGCAAGTTCGCGATCTTGATTTTGTCGTAACAGAACTCGGCGGCCGCGCTGAACTTACCATTTCGCGTGAGGATTTAGGTTTAGCCAATGGGGATATTATTTTCATTTTCGGCGCACCCGATGAACTGATAGATGACCCGCTCTGGCAGCGTTTAGAAGCGGTACAGAATAACCAATCCTATCCTGTGGGTTACTACTGGTATGTTGATGGGCTGATTTCGGTTCACGATATGTTAGATGATTTGTTTCAGCATGTAGCGGGAACAAAATCGACTGTGCCGAATCCTTTTGAGGACAGCCTTTTTCCAACCGACCTTGAAACAGAGGAATCCCATATCCCATCATGGGCGCAACTTTGGTGGCCCCAACCTTCTATCCAATAGCGCCTAGTCTCTTAAGAGGTGGTTAGCATGTGGCGAGACCTATTCGATGAATTGCACTGGTACGACTCTTCTGGACAGTCCGCACCCTTTGAACCACATTTACCGATGAAACATGAGAAGTATCGCGTTTTTCCAATAGAGCCATTCTCGTTACGCGAGGGATGTGTGTTACTGATTGCGATCATACACACATTATTACTATTATTTCGACAACCCGTATCATACACTAAATCAGAGCCAACATGCTATGAACAGACCCATACACAGCTCTCACTACGCGAGATTCGGACTTATCCCTTACATCAACCCGATCAAGAAGCTGGGCGCTTATGGGTCAATTAAAATCCACTCTTTTTGCTGTGTACCGTGCGAGAATTGCGGTAAAATGGGTTTCAGGTATCTAACCTAAAATTTGACCTGCTCACCAATTGTTCAGAACACATCAACTATCAGATCGCGCTAAGAGGACATATAGGGTTTATCGGTTCAGTGAGGGTAATTTATTATACATTGAACCGATAACTTATTCCGGTATTTTCGATAAAACAAGGTACATTGATGAAACGAATCCTACGCCTGCTTGTTGGGTTATGTTTGCTGTTCGTAGTGCTGATCTTTCTTCCTTTTGCGATTCCCATTAATGAAGAGGGGCTTGATCCACAACACTTAGCCGATGATGCAGATGGAGCTTTTGTCCCATTGCAAGGGGTCAATATTTATTATGAAGATAAAGGACTCTCCGATGCACCGACCATCCTTTTAGTACATGGGTTGTTCGGATCAACCGAGACATGGCGTTATAACGTAGCGACTTTAGTTGACAATGGGTATCGTGTCCTCACATATGATCGTCCGGGATTCGGATTATCAGACAAAGTAGAGTCGTTTAATTATGCCGTCGATAATCAAGCTGATCTCATGGCGCAATTGCTGGATCACTTAAATATCGAGCGTGCCATTATCATCGGACACAGTGCGGGGGGAAATGTAGCGGCGCATTTTGCTATTCGTCATCCCCAACGAGTCATTAAACTAGTGCTGGTGGATGCGGCCATTGTATCAGGCGGCCCGCCGGCTTTTGTGGGTAGATTTGTCAGTTTGCCTCCTATTTTCCGGTGGGGCCGCATTGGATTACAAGCATATTTCACTCGCAATAATTTTGAAAACACCCTGAGAAGTTTCTATTCAGATCCCTCTTTTCTAACCGAGTCCGATTATGCCGTTTACTGGCGGGCTTTTCAGACGGCAGGTTGGGATGTTGGGCTTCTTGGATTGACTCGTGATAGCGCTGAAAATTTGCTGGACGAAGCGACCATCCGCCAGATCAGCGCCGAAACACTGCTGATTTGGGGGAGTGAAGACACCATCACCGCGTTAGATCAAGGAGAAACCTTAGACACATGGATACCACAAAGTACCTTGGTGACGCTACCGAATCTCGGACATCAACCGTTTGAAGAAAACCCAGAGGCATTTCACCAAACTTTATTGGAATTTTTGAGATGAGCGTGTTTTTGTTACCCGAATTGGAAAGACTAGAGGATTAAATTTTAATGCAATCGAATCGCCATTTACCCGATTATCTGATGCAATGTCTGCTCTTTATAAAACCGCGCACAACACTAGAATGGCAAGAGGCTTATCAACAGTCTGCGGAACGCGCTTTTAGTTTCTCACTGATCTTCTCTGGCGTGCGCTGTATTCTTCAATATGCGGTATTACCGTTTATATTGCCGTTACTGGGTATAACGACCGAAGCGACTTTACCTATTTTGCTTCTCATTAACGGATTAGCCATTACTGCGATCTTTTTTAGCCTTCGCCGTTTCTGGCAAATTGGTTACAAATATCGCTGGCAGTATCTGATTGTAGCGATCACAGCATTAGGGCTTTTAGTAGCGTTCACCTTGTTTGACATCCAGACCATGTTAGCCGCGTAATTGATGTTCAGATGCTAGTGATAGACTTTTCACTAGCACCTTTGAACATTTCACATCAATTTATAGTAGGTGTCGCAAGCCCCAAAGATAACATGACCACCGTTGTAATCGTGTCTAGTTTGGGGTATGCCCTCGATAGGACTCGAACCTACGCACAAAGTTTAGGAAACTTCTGCTCTATCCCCTGAGCTACGAGGGCATTGTTGTCATTATACAAGGAGTCTGTTTGGTGCGTCAAATCTCATGCGATCCGGATCTTTAGCACCCCTGTTTGGTTACGATTTAATCGGGTCTAAACTTGCAGCGTCCCCTCTGTGTGTTATAATTTTCTCAAAGTTTTTTGTTACGTGGGAAGGTAAAAATCTTGAGTTCCTTAGTCTTAACCCTACGGGAAACGCTGCGGTATCGCGGCGCGGTCGGCCAGTGGAGTTGGGTGTTACATCGCTTAACTGGTCTCGGTGTTGTGTTCTTCTTCATTCTCCATGTGATCGGTACCTCGTGGGCCGTTTTTGCGCCAGCGCTGTATGAAAAAGAGATCAAAGTGTATCAATCACCCCTGTTCACCCTGGGTGAATTCGCCCTTACGTTCGCGGTGGTCTACCATGCCTTTAACGGGATGCGAATCGCAATCTTCGATTATCGCCCCGAATGGTGGAAGCATCAACAACGCGCCGCCTACGTGGTGTTTGGACTCACGATCTTAACGCTGATCCCCACTTTCGCGATCATGTTCTCACACGTTTTGGCACACTATGCCCAAGCGGAGATCATTATCTTGCCGATCCCGACGATTATTGAAGCGGTCTCACCGTTTATCATCGGCATGGCGTTAGCGGTGATCGCGGCGGTGGTCTTATCCGGCGTAGTCGGATTATTCACCCGTAACCGTGATATGGCCACCAATACCGGACGCGGGAGTCGGGTAGAGCGCTTCTGGTGGTCATATATGCGTGTCAGCGGCCTGTTGATCGTGCCGTTGGTTTTCGGTCACTTGGCCATGGTGCATGTGATCCAAGGCGTATTCCACCTCACCACGGCAGATTATGTGATCGTGGGGACGACCGCCGTTAATCAGAGTGGGACAGTGGTCGAATTTGTCGGTGAACGTTGGAATTACCTCTTAGCGGGAGTTGCGATCTGGCGATTCTACGATGTGGCCTTGTTAGCCTTGGTGGCCGCGCATGGGTTCAACGGTCTACGCTATGTCTTGACCGATTTCACGATGAGCCGACCGTTATTGCGGCGAGCAGCCATGTACGCCTGTTTTATTGGTGGTGCGATTACTCTGTCAATTGGTGCGGCCTCCATGATCGCAACCATTGATCAAACCGCCGTACAGATCGCCGCTGAAGAACAATGCCGACTCGCGCAAGCATATAGCATCAATGCAGGGGATGCCAATTGGAATCCCAGTCAGTCCGATTTGTTCCGTGCGGCCTGTGAGACAGCAGAAGGTACGCTCCCTGTGATCTTAGGGCGTTAGTGTTGGTAAGCGATTTATTGTTATCCAAGGAGTAGATTCATGAAAATTCATCAATTTGATGCTGTGATTGTCGGCGCAGGTGGCGCGGGTTTAATGGCAGCATTGTACGCAAGTAAAGGCGGCGCAAATGTCGCCGTAGTCAGCAAACTGTATCCCACCCGTAGCCATACCGGTACCGCGCAAGGTGGAATCGGCGCGGCACTTGGCAACAAAATCGGCGATGATCCTAATGAAGACAAACCGATCTACCATGCCTTTGATACGGTCAAAGGGGGTGATTATCTGGCCGATCAAAACGCGGCCAAAGTATTGGCCGAAGAAGCAGTTGATTCGGTGATCGAACTTGAACATATGGGGCTGCCCTTTGATCGCACCTCAGAAGGACGGATCAGTCAACGGCGGTTCGGTGGACACACCCTCAACTTTGGTGAAAAGCTTGCTTATCGCGCTTGCCATGCCGCCGATCGCACAGGTCACATGATCTTGCAGACCCTTTATCAACAATGTATCAAAAACAATGTGCGCTTTTTCGATGAATTCCATGTCGTTGACGTGCTGATGAATCAAGGGGTGTGCGTCGGTTCAACGGCAATCGATCTAGCGACGGGTGAATTTCATGTGTTCCATGCGAAAGCGACCTTATTCGCAACCGGGGGTTGGGGACGCTGTTGGTCAGTTACAAGTAACGCGGTCAGCTTAACCGGTGACGGTGCGGCGGTGGTGATGCGGCGTGGTGTTCCGATGCAGGACATGGAATTTTACCAATTCCACCCTACTGGGATCTTTAAGCTGGGTATTTTGATCACCGAAGGCGTGCGTGGTGAAGGCGGTGTGTTGATCAATCGTCACGGTGAACGCTTCATGGAAAAATACGCCCCCAAGGTGAAAGACCTAGCGAGTCGCGATGTGGTCAGCCGTGCGATCTACATGGAATTACGCAACGGCAACGGCATCAAAGGCAAAGATTACGTACATCTGGACATTCGTCCCGAAACCGTGAATCGTTACTTGGCCGAAGCAGGCGAATCCAAGCGTATCGATCGCGATTATGTCGAGAAAAAATTGCCGGATATTTTGGATTTTTGCCGGACTTACCTCGGTGTTGATCCGGTTAAAGAACCGATGCCGATTCAACCGACCGCGCATTATGCAATGGGCGGTATTCCCACCAACGTAGACGCAGAAGTAGTGACTGATGAAAACTGGACGATATTACCTGGCATGTACGCGGCCGGTGAAGTGGCTTGCGTAAGTTGCCATGGCGCGAATCGCTTAGGGACAAATTCACTTGTGGATTTGGTGGTATTCGGCCGTCGTGGCGGTAAGGCGATCGCCAACTTTGTTAAGACCGCACCTATGACACCCCTTCCAGCCAATCCGACTCGCCAGATCGAAGCCGAATTTGACCGCTTGCGCCGCTCTAACGGGAAGACGAAGGCCTATGTCATCCGTGATGCCATGCAAAAGACGATGATGGAAAATGTAGGTGTTTTCCGTGAAGAAAAAGCCATGCAACAGGCGATCGATGATCTTCGTGAATTGCGTGAGCGTTACGTCCGTGATCTGGTGATCGATGATCGGGGTAGCAAGTTCAACACCGACATTCTCGAAGCGTGGGAACTCGGTTGCTTGTTAGATCTGGCTGAAGTAACCGCAATCAGCGCGATCAACCGCAAAGAAAGCCGCGGGGCCCATAGCCGCGAAGATTACAAGAAACGCGATGATGAACATTTGTTGGTGCATACCTTGGCTTACCGTGAATGCGACGAACCCTATTACAGCGGTACACCTGACTACCGCCTAAACATGGACAAGAAAGTCGATCTCTCACTGGCACTAGAGGATGAACGTTTCAAACCGAAAGAACGGGTTTACTAAAAATGGCGGGGCGGCCTAACTCCGCCCCTTTCAACCGGATGTTAGAGGATAGAGGATTGTATTCAAATGGATGTGACAGTACGTATCCGGCGGTTTAACCCGGAAGCACAAAACAATAAAAAACCCTATTGGCAAGAATTCACCCTCACCAACGTAGACGAAACCGATCGTGTGTTGGATCTATTACATCGCATCAAATGGGAACAAGACGGCACGCTCTCTTTCCGCCGTTCATGCGCGCATGGCGTGTGCGGTTCAGATGCCATGCGAATCAATGGGATCAATCGACTTGCCTGTAAAATCTTGATGCGCGATCTGGGTGGCACAAAAATCCAAGTTGAGCCGATCTTGGGCCTGCCCGTCTTAAAAGACTTGATCGTCGATATGGAGCCATTTTTCGCACATTATCGCGAGGTGATGCCGTTCTTTGTGAACGATGATCCCGTTCCCGCCGATGGCCGCGAACGGTTACAGACTCAAGAAGACCGTGAACGTTTTGATGATACGACAAAGTGTATCCTTTGCGCGGCGTGTACGACCTCTTGCCCAAGCTTTTGGGCTAATGGCAAGTACGTCGGCCCTGCGGCGATCGTGCAGGCACATCGCTTTATTTTTGACACCCGCGATCAGGCCGCGTTAGAACGTCTCAATATCCTTGCTGAACCGAATGGTGTCTGGCGTTGTCGCACGATCTACAATTGTACCCCCGCTTGTCCGCGTGAGATCGAAGTTACACGCGCAATCGGGGAGGTCAAATTAGCGATCCAAAAAGGCACTCCGCACGGAATCATTCAAGTCCACGAGATCAAAGAGCGTGTTGTAAACAGTTAAACTGTTGATGAGCGTCTAGATTTTTCTAGGCGCTCATTTTATTTTTCCCCTAAGAAAATCTGACATCACCGCGTCTGTTCACTTAGGAGGTTATAGACCATGACATATTACGATAAATTTGATGATCAGGATGACTTGGAAAGCGACGATCAACCGTTAGGGGTGATGCCCGCATGGAAACGGGCTTTACTGATTGTCGTAACGCTGTTGGTGATCTTTGCACTGTTGGCAACCAGTTATCTTCCAGCGGTGATCGTCACCCAAGAACGCGCCCGACTGCCAACGCCGACCACACTTCCACGCACATAAACAACGTAAAAAAATTTGACAATTTGATCTCACTAACATTAATCTATCTCTTATTTAATAAGAGGAGAGTTAGTAAAATGAGGTTCAAATTGACCAGCCTCATTTTATTATTGAGTTTATTCGCTTGTAGATCCGCTACGAACATGACCCCAACACGAGAGGTTAGCAGAGTCGTCCCCAAACACACGACCATCACACCATCCCCAACTCTGACTCCGATCCCAGAGATCTTAGGGGAAATACCGCTCACCTTCGCCGATCATGATCTCGCTATCGCTAATGATCCCTTTGTATTGCAATTAACCGAGGTCAAATTTCTACGCCAAGTTGAAGGGTTAACCTTACCTGAAGGTAAAGTCTATGTGGTGTTACGCAGGTATCTATATAACTATGGCGATCAAGATCAGGTATTTCATGATGCTGATTTTTGGGCTACCTTTGGTGAACAACCTCCTTCACCGATCAT
Organism: Anaerolineae bacterium; assembly: GCA_025454525.1. Lineage (GTDB taxonomy): Bacteria > Chloroflexota > Anaerolineae > Aggregatilineales > Phototrophicaceae > JALOOG01. The sequence goes on from JALOOG010000022.1 coordinate 76,232, forward strand.
GCCTAATCCCGATGTCATGCACAAAATTCAGGCGGCTTACTACCCGAATACTGGGTATCCCGATTTTGTCGTTTCGGCCAATGATAGCCGTGAAATCATCCTTGTTTATGAAGTTCCGGATTATATCTATCAAATTGATCTCAGTTTCACCCCTTGAGGTCAGCCAACCCAAACTTTAGGCCTGTTCATCTTCAAAATCGATGAAAATCAAGATCGGCTCTACAAGAAAAACGTCAATGATTAATTGATGTATTCCATTCGTATCAACAATACCGATGATCAAGCGAGTGTCGAAACTGTGATCGATAGCGAGAGGGTAGAAGTTGATAACTGCTTCGGCACAACGACCATTTCACGATCATTTACTTTTATGGAGGAGATCGGCCGTGATTTTCAAATGATCGAAGGCAGTTTTTCCTTAGGCTTACCCACACCATTCACAGGTCTATTAGAAGCGCAAGCCCGTTCCTTTCATGGTAAAGACAGCGGTGTAATCACCCGATCCCGTACTGAAACCTTAAGCGCCAGTCCCGGCACGCGCCCTCGATGGCAAATGACTTGGTATCGTGTTTCGCTTGAAGGCACATTGACATTGACGCTCAACGGCCAAGCATTTGATGTCACCTATCAACTCACCAATGAACTCCGTTCGGATCTAGTATCGATCCCATCTACACCTTGTCCCACCTCCTGATCAAAAAAGGGCGCGGATTGTTTGATCCGCGCCCTTTGTCTTATGGCTTACTTTTTCAATGGCAATACATCACGCGGTTTACTGCCTTCTGTGGCCGGGCCGATCACCCCGCGCTCTTCCATCAGATCGATCAACCTTGCTGCGCGGGTATAGCCGATCCGTAAACGTCGTTGTAACAGCGAGACGGAGGCTTTATCGAGTCGGCGCACCATTTCGACCGCTTCCTCATATAACTCATCATCGCCTTCCATGTTATCGTCGTCATCATCCCGCAAATCATCCTCATCATCCTCATCATCACCTTCATCCCAGAAAGCGCGTTGTGGTGAAGGCGGTTTCGGTGCGATTGGGGTGGAAGTCGCACCAAAGCGCGGCCCACTTGACGCTAAGGGACGATCATCACTCGCATCCATCACCAAGGTTGTGATCGGACGTTGTGGATTTTCCAATTGTTGCGCTCGCCAGAAGCGCACCATGTTGTTGATCTCCGTATCTGATACATACACACCCTGTAGACGTTGGGGAGCTGGGGTATCCCCGCTCAAATAGAGCATATCCCCACGTCCTAACAAGCGCTCCGCACCCGGTTGATCCAAGATAACGCGGCTATCGACACCACTCGCTACCGCAAACGCGATCCGTGCTGGAAAGTTCGCCTTGATCAACCCCGTCACCACGTCCACCGACGGGCGTTGCGTCGCAATCACCAAGTGAATCCCAGTCGCACGCGCTAAGGCCGCGATACGGGTGATCGTGCGTTCCGTTTCTTCTGGGGCCAGCATCATCAAGTCCGCTAATTCGTCGATGATCACCACGATATACGGCATGATCGGCTCACCACTGGTCAGATGTTTGTTATAGTCCTCAATGTTACGCGCTCCGGCGTTGCTGAATTTTTTGTAACGTTCATCCATTTCGCGTGTCACCCATTTCAACACGCCCACGATGCGCTCTAATTCCACGACTACAGGCGCGACCAGATGAGGAATCCCGTTGTATCCAGTCAACTCCACGCGCTTCGGATCAACCATGATAAATTTCAGAACTTCCGGTGAATTGCGTAGCAACAGACTCGCGATGATCGCGTTGACGCACACCGATTTACCTGAACCTGTCGTCCCGGCGATCAACAGGTGCGGCATTGAAGCGAGATCCGCCGAAACCGGCGCACCGTCCACGCTTTGCCCTAAACAAATCGCTAAGGGGGATTTAATGCGGGTAAACTCTTTGGACTCCATCACATCGCGTAAACTCACCGTAGCGGGTTGTTCATTCGGCACTTCGACACCGACATAGCCTTTCCCCGGCACAGGGGCTTCAATACGGATCGATTTTGCGCCCAAGGCCAATTGTAAATCTTTGTCCAGTTGGGCGATCGCACTCACCTTAACGCGAGTCTTTTTGCCGCCGCGCACCACCAGATAATCCGGTTCAACACCGAATTGCGTGATCACCGGTCCCGTGTTGATCTCAACCACCCGTCCCGGCGCACCGAAACTTTGCAATGTTTCTTCGATGATCTTGGCGCGTTTCACCAACGTTTCGCGATCAAAGTCTTGTTCCGATCCCGACGCTAACAAGGTCTGATAATCGGGGATGTTAAATACCTTGCGAGCCGCTGCCCGTTGCACCGAGACCACTTCCGAAGGAGGTTCTCCGGGGGTGACTGGAGTCGCGGTGTGTCCAGGCGCTTGTGGGACGTTGATGGTCGGGCGTGGTTGCACCGCCGGAATACCGAGTCCTTGCGCGGGTTTAGCCCCATCCCCCGGACGAGGTTCCCCTGTGACGGGTTTTACCTCTGTGGTCGGTTTCACCTCTACCGAGGCCGCCGGAGTTTCTACCTTAGGCGTAGCCTCTTCAGGGGTGGGAGATGCAGATTGTTCACGGTTAAAGACTCCACCGGCCCGCAATTCGTTCAATCGATCAGTACGTGTCGGTTGAACAGGTGTGGTCTCGCCTGTAGCCGGTGTCTCGGTGGCCGCGGAAGCGGCGGGAGCAGCCAATAACCCTTTAGGGCGGGCAGGCGCGAAAAACTCCTCTGGCGGTGTATTCGCGGTTGGAGTCGGCGTAGTCGCTGCTGGAGTTTCGGGTTTACGTCCAAATAGATTCCGCAACCGATTCGAGTCTTCGGGTGCAGTTGGTTTCGCGCCTTCTTCTACCGCATCCTCTGGCTTAGACCGCGATAACATGGACGGTAAAGCGCCAGCACTTGGCACCGCCCCCTTGAGACGCGCCGCGATTCCCCCGATACCGCCCGGCTGCGCGGGTGCAGGAGTCGTGGTGGGCGGTGGTGTAGCGGCCGGTGGTAGCGTTGACGGCATTTCGGACGGACGTACTTCGGCCGTTGCGGTCGGTTTCATCATCTGCCCACCCATACGGATCGGGATAGCGCGTTCTTCGATCGGTAACGGTTCAGCCATTTCGGGTAAAGTAAGTGGCGGTGGTAAGGCCGGTGCTTGCGCTACAGGTGCTGGCAATTCAGCAACCGCCGGACGTTGCACGCTAATTTGAGGCGGTGCGGCCGGGGTCGCTTGGAGTTGTGCGAGTCGCTTGGCTTCACGTACTTGCGCCCGCCGTTGTAAGGAAACGCGCAAGCTTCGCCATGCACTCACCACGATCAAGGTTAACTCCGCCGCACTGGTACGGGTGATGAACATAATGCTGATCACCAACGTGCCTAACACCACCACCGCTCCGCCTAATTCCGAAGCGTTTCGTAACAAGAACATATACAGGAGTGATCCAATCTGACCACCGCCCCGCCCCTGTTCGATGATCGCGGGCTGTAGGATCTCATACACCTGTGGACTGGTATAAAACGGGTCAAATGACTCGATATAGTGAAAGACCACCAAGAGCGACAGATACGCTAAACCCACGCCGATCAAACGTTGTACATCGATCTTAGGGGCTTCATCCCCAAAATGCCGCCCGATCAACCAACCGCCGATCGCCATCATCGTTAACGGGATCGCAATCGCACCCCAACCAACGATCTGTTTGATCCAAGTGTTGATACTTCCGGTGATCGTGCCTTGATCATACGAGATCGAACTGGTGAACAACACAAATGCACCAAACACCAACCCTACGCCCAAGATGTCTAACTTGGTGTCGAGTGACATGCCTTCATTGACCGCTTGTGGCACTTTAGCGGCGCGGGTTTTGCTAGTAGGGGCTTTTTTGCTCTCATCAGCAGGCGCGGCGATCCCAAATGGGATCAAACGTTTCGCTTGTTGACGAATTTGCCCCAACAACCCGCCGCTTTCTTCAGTCGGAGCAGTGTTAATGCCTTTGGGAGTCGCGGGTTTATCACCCCCTACAGCTGCTGGATTCGTGCGACTTGGGGTTGCCCCCCCTGCTGCCGCGCCGAATTTTGGGCCAGAGGTCGCCGTTGTAGCCGCCGGAGGCGTTCCAGTAGATCCGCCGGGACGGGGTGGCCCACTCGTTGCCGTTGGAGCATTCGGTTTACCCTTATCGGTTGGGGCACTTGGCGCGGGATCTTCACTTTTGGCACGTTGTAATATCCCTTGCATCCGCCCTATGACACCACCCGGAGCCGGCTTGTCTTGATCGGCCGGTTTATCACCGCCGCGATTGGTGATCCCCCCTAAGAGACCCCCGACCCGCGCACCAATCCCACCAGAAGCGGCCGGCGTATCTGAGGCCTTTTTATCATCGGGTTTTTTGTCATCCGCGGGCTTATCACCCCCGCGATTGGTTAATCCGGCCGCGATTCCACCAAGACGCGCCCCAAGTCCACCAGATGCGGCCGGCGCATCTGAGGCCTTTTTATCATCGGGTTTTTTGTCATCCACGGGCTTATCACCGCCGCGATTGGTGATCCCCCCTAAGAGACCCCCGACCCGCGCACCAATTCCGCTACCGGGCGCGGGTTTTTCTTCAGGCTTTTTATCATCGGGTTTTTTGTCATCCGCGGGCTTATCGCTCGGACGGGCCCCGAAACTGCTTGTTCCAGTCCCTCCGCTTGGACGATTCCCAAGTCCACTTGATCCTGATGATGAACGTTCTTCCGGTTTTTTATCGTCTGGCCGCGATCCAAAACCGCCCGATCCGCTTGGACGATTGCCGAATCCGCCCGATCCGGAGGGGCGTTCTTCATTGCGCTTTTCATCCTCATTCGGACGTGATCCAAAACTACCCGAT
>JALOOG010000112.1 GCA_025454525.1 Anaerolineae bacterium
CGTTCAGTTCGGATGACCTTTTTGTCTTGTCCGCTTCGGATGACCAGACCTTATGCTTATGGGATCGTGAAACGGGGGTGTTGATCCGTATCTACGAGGGACATACAGAGCGGGTGAATGCGTGCGCGTTTAGTCATGATGATCATTGGGTTTTATCTGCTTCGGATAATGAAGTCTTCCGTTTAGGGGATAATGATGACATACTATATGCTAATAAAATTTTATGTTTATGGGATCGTGAAACCAGCACATTGATCCATGATTACATAGGACATACAGGTGCGGTGAATGCGTGCGTGTTCAGTTCAGATGACCGCTTCGTCTTGTCCGCTTCGGATGACCAGACCTTATGTTTGTGGGAGCGTGAAACAGGTGAGATGATTCGTGTCTACAAGGGGCATACCGCTTCGGTGACAGCGTGCGCGTTTAGCCATGATGATCGCTTTGTGTTGTCCGCTTCTGAGGATCAAACAGCGCGGATCTGGGAGACGATGACCGGGCGGTGTGTGGCAATGTTTCAGGCGTTCGATAAGTTAACTAGCGCGCAATGGTCGCATCAAGGCGATCGGATCGTATTGGGCGGTGAAGCGGGGATCTATCTGTTGCAATTTAACCGCAATGGGTTGGTAGAACTTTGATGGATAAAAACCCCTAAAAATTCAGGTTTGCACCGTCTGGCGGGATGCACGATAATCAGGGAAGTGATGGGGTTGAAGATCGGGGCTTTCGGTGACTCAATTGGTAATGCAATCACCCCATGATCTCATGTTGGGGGTGTTGACGACCGAAATTGCGCTTCCGTTGCAAGTGTTAAAAGCACAAACGTGGGCGTATAAGCGTTGGCGGTTTTACTTTCAGATCATCGGTGAAAGCCATTTGATCCGGGTGGAACGTGATGGAAACTTGTATTTTCATGAGATCCTCGCGTGTGTGCCGTTAGATCCCACGGCGTGTCAACACGCGCAACCCTTCCGAGAACTTGCAGAACATCGCTATCAACAGCACAATTATCAGGTACGGGTGGCGTTTTCCACCGAAGCACATCCTGAGGATCGATTGGGTGAACGCGGGCTTGAAGTCCGGTTTCCGCGTGTGCATCGGGTGACTCCGGTGACGCGGATTCAATGGGCGCGGCGCGGCGATCAAATCGTGTGGTGGACGCTGCATACTTATCCTGCATTCGATCAGGTGATCTATGTGCGGTCTTGGTCAAGCCTTAGTATTTAAAATAAAGGAGCGCTTATGAGTCTTGATTTGGTTTTATCGGCGGTTTTTTGGACGACTTTCGCCACGATCATCTCCCAAACGGTCAGCATTAGCCTGATGTGGTGGTTAGGATTGCCGCCGCGTGAATTGGCCAAAGAGATCGTTGAGATCCAAAATCCGGCGGTCGGGGCGTGTTTTTTCATCGTTTCGTTGGCGGCATCGATCTTCATCGCCTTGATGGCCTCCACTGGGTTCACGCCCGATCCGTCGTTTATTGAGGGCGCGATTTGGGTGATCGGCGGGTTGGTGTTCGCGATGCTCTACGTCACATTGTTGCTGCTGTTTGCACATCGGTTTCTTGCGCCGAAAAAAGGTGAGGGATTGTATCGCTACATGCGCCGTGAGATCATCGATGAACAAAATGTCTCTTTGGCGTTTTTCTTGGGTGGGTTGACGATCACCCCGTTTATTGCGGTGGTGTTCCAATTGATCTAAACAGATGGATCGGCCGCGGGGATTCAATGCCGCTCCGATCCATAGCCGGTTACGATCCGCTTTGCTCAAACAGGGTGCAGACCGCCCCTGCGGGATCTTGGATCACCGCAAAACGACTCCCGCCACCGCCGCGAATCGGGACAAGAATTTGTCCGCCGTGCGACTCACATGCGGCGAGGCTTTGATCCAAGTTAGCGACGGTGATATAGATCATCCATTGCGGCGGTTGTGCTTGATTGCTGCCGCGCCGATGGCAAATGCCCGCGACGGTTTGGCCATCGGCGGATTTCATGTTGAAGTCTTGATAATCGCCTAAATCCACCGCTTCGGGTGTCCATCCGACCACTTGCTGATAAAAATCGCGCACGGTTTCCGCATTGTCTACGGTCAGGTCAAACCAGACGATCTTGCCATTCATTTTATCCGCTCCTTTGTTCTAGGTGATAGGATCAAAGGTATCACAATTGTTCTAAAGTGCAAATGGATCTTGTGGAGAAGTTGTTAAAGGCATTCGTGATCTACTCGGCATTTTCGGGGTGATCATCAGTTTCGGTTTGAAGAGTCTCTAGAAATCAGGCTTGATCATGCCCTATCAATAACAATTCGGATGAGGGTTGTTTAGAAAGTGCGTATTGTTGAGCAAACGCGATCACCTTTACCTCGCGTTTATAAGCACTGAGTAGATCGATTAACTGTGCTTGAGTCGGAATACCGTCATTACGATATGAAATGACCATAAGGCTGTGTTGATGATGTGCGATCACTTGTTCAAAAGCGGATAAAATTTGATCCGGATGCTGCCAAGGGGATGAAATTGGGCGCAATCGTCGATGTTTGCTCCTCAAATCAATAAGATCCGACCAATAATCGTAGTTCATGATGCCTTCTAAAAAGTGATAAAAATCGCGATAATTGACCCCCACCCCTTTCTGATTGAGATAAGGTGGATCTAGATACACTAAATCAGAACCGGTGGGTGTGAGCAGCGCATCCAAACATAAGGCCTGATTATTCTGTCCATTGTCAAATATCGCTTGATTGGCCTCTGCAAGCATCGCCCGAAAATGGTGTTCAAAAGGTGTGTCCCATGTGGTTTTATTGCCAAAGGATCGCTCCACTTGTGCTTCACGCATATAAAGATTAGCGCGATGAAACAGGTTATAGGGGCGTTTGATGATACAGGCTTGAAATAAGGCAAAATAGGCTAACGCTTGTTGGTAGGGATCGCTCAAAAGTTGGGTGATATTGTAAATTACCCGATCTAACCAACGGTTTTCCTCATCAGTGAAGTAAATCCCCTGAAAAGTCTGCTGGATGTAATCAGGGTAGCGAAAATGGGGATGGAAAAGCATTAATTGATCGATTTGTTGGGGTGATAATCTGATTCGAGAATTTTCGATCAGTGCTTTGCCGATCTGTTGATTAAATCGGAGATGATCGTTATAGATCACCTGTTTACCCCGCTGTTTGAACAGATAGCTAACACTTCCTGTCCCACCAAATACATCCAAAACGGTTTGAAACGAGTGTGTTTGTAAATTTTCCCAGATCCACTTTAGCAATTTGCGTTTGCTACCTTGGTAGCGGGTTGACGGAAATTCAACCGTTGATTGAGACGGAAAGAGCGGTAATTGTGACATCATTCGTTCCCATAATAAAGAGGGCGCGAGTCATCTCGCGCCCCGTTAGTGGTTCTACAACACCTTGATCACTTTCAGCAGATCGCCGCGGGCCTGATTAGCCTCATCGATCGCTTCTGGTGATCCTAACACCACGATCCGGCCTTGATCGTTCACCGCACGGATCGCCTCACCAAAGCGTCGGAAGTCCGCAGCGGTTGTGCCTAATACCTCATCGCGGATCTGCTGGCGGTAGTCATTTTCGATGCCCAACAGATAACGCAACATGGAGGTATACCCTTTGGCATCCGGCAATTGATACGCATCTAGATCGCCGATCGCGCCGATAATCGCTTTCGTCAATTCGTTTTGATCCAGATCGATCGACGCGAGGAAGTCGGCCGCTTCATCATAATTGTCCAAAGTGCCTAATAGGTTCGGATCACGGTACGATCCCATGAAGAACATCCCGCTGTTCGGGTCAAAATTTACCCCACCGCCATACGCCCCGCCTTGAATGCGGATGCGCGTCCACATAAAGGTCGTGTTGACATAGTTGGGGATGACATACGCCGATCCATGCAGTTGATAGCCCAATTCATAGAGATTCGCGCCCTTGCCCACATAATTCACTTGAGCCGGGATCGTGAGTCCCTCATTTGTCCGATGATAGGTGGGAATCCAAGCGTTGGTGTTGGTTTCACGCGCCGGAATCGCGGCGATAAATTCTGCCACTTGTGTTTCCACCGTCCGCCAAGCTTCCGCATCTAACGTGGCGTTCACCAACATCACCCCACGATGTAAGATCGCCGCACGCATCCCCTCAAAGATCGCTTGCACGCTATCCCAATCGGTATCGATCCGCGCCACCAGATCGCGCAAGAAAAACAGGTTTTCGATCCCGCCGATCTGTTCGTTAGCCCACGCGGTGACATGGAAACCGGATTGTAAGCGGCCGTTGACCACTTGCGTTCCCGCCGGGATCAATTGCGACTCACGGGACGCTTTCATTTTAAGCGCGATCTGACGGAAACGTTCCTTATCATCTAAGCGCACGGTGGTGATAATATCGCGTAGGATGTTCAAAAGTTCACCCACATGCGGTAAAGTCGCCTTACCACGCAAGAATAACCATGCCACATTACCGCTGTTTTTGGGTTTTTGTGAGAGGAATAAGGTCGGTACGATCCCACCCGTTTTGCGGCCGATCCGTTGTGAAAGCTGTACGAATGTCTCGGTTTGAGTCCCTAATTCCAGCAAGGCGCGGTTAAATAACCCTAGATACGGGAGATAGGCTTGGGGCAAACCCGATAGGTCAAAGCCAACATCCACGTAAAAGATCCCATTGGTGAACAGGTCATGATGTAATACCCGTGTACCACCGTGATCGATCACGCGGATCGGGATCGTGCGGATCTGTTTGTCTAGATCGCTGATCGCTAACATCGGCAACTTTGCCAGATCTTCTGGTGAATCGGGGGCCTCTTGTAACGCCTCTAGGCGCGCCGCGTCTTCTATAATTTGTTGGAGGGCATCGGGATCTAAGCGATCACGCACCGCCTGTAATTGGGCCATTTCGGCTGCTTCTAAGCGCTCATTCACCCCTTCTTCCGGTTCTAATACCACCGTAGACCGATGCGGATTATCGATGAAATAGCTTAAGATCAACGACTCAAAATAGCGGCCTTGCGCGATCTTCGCTTTGATCGCCTCTAAGTTGCGCTCAAACGACAGCGCCTCAAACGGGTCATGCTCATGAATCCAATTAAACAGGGTGCTGATCATCACCATTAACCCGCGTGGCACGCTCCCCGTGTTCTGTTCACGCATCTTAAATTCGATCGTGTTCACGGAAGCTTCGATCGTGGCGGGATCAATGCCTTCGGTCGCCAGTTGGCTAAGCGTCTCTAGGATCAACGCCTCAACCCGACTCGCGTCGTCTGGTTGGATGCCCTTCATGCCCACCGAAAACACCCATTGACGCAAGGGATCGATCCCGGCGTTGATCGTGTCCTCGCCTAAACCGGAGTCGATCAACGCCTTACGGAGCGGCGCGGCCGGCGTGCCGATCAAAATATGCTCAAGGATCTCAAAGGCTAAGGTACGTTCGCTGTCATCCGCCTCGGTTAACATCCAATTGACGGTGATGAGGGCTTTATCTTCTTCGCCGGCCTGATATTTTTCGATCACCCGCCGCGGCGCATCAAAACGCGGATGCAACGGAACGGCACTCACACTCGCATCGATCGGTTGATAACCCTGCAACGCTTGATCGATCAACGCGAGACGTTCTTCCGGTTGATCATCCCCGTAGAAATAAAAGCGGGCGTTGGACGGGTGATAGTAGGTGTCATAAAAGCTGCGAAATTGTTCATAGGTGAGATTGGGAATATCACGCGGATCGCCGCCGGAGTCGTGATGATAGCTGTTTTCTGGGAACACGGATTGTTGGCTATAGCGCCCGATCAATTCGTCGGGAGAAGAATACACACCTTTCATCTCGTTAAAGACGATGCCTTTATAGGTCAAAGGCGCATCTAGGCTTTCGAGTTCATAATGCCAACCTTCTTGTAGGAGCTTTTCGGGGGTGATCAAGGGGTGAAATACCGCGTCTAAATAAACATCGATCAGGTTATAAAAGTCTTTTAAGTTGGTGCTGGCTACTGGGTACATGGTCATATCAGAGAAGGTCATCGCGTTGATAAACGTGGCCAATGACCCCTTGACCAGCTCAATAAATGGCTCTTTCACCGGATATTTTTCCGATCCAGCTAAAACCGCGTGTTCCATGATATGCGGGACACCGGTGGAGTCCTCTGGGGGTGTGCGAAATGTGACACCAAACACCTTGTTTTCGTCGGTATTTTCGATCGAAAGCAGCTCTGCGCCGGTCGTATCATGGCGATAGAGCTTAGCACGGCTGTTTATTTCAGCGATATATTCTTCACGGATCAATTGAAACGGCATCCCAATACAACCCTTTCTAAAAAATTTGAATATGCGGCAAGTGTACCATAGATTGAGACAAACCTTTAGCTAATTGGCCGCTGTCAAGCGGTATGGGTCGATCGGTCTCCATTGATGAAGATTTTTTGAGGTTACACAAGTAAGTACAGGAAAGTTTCTTGCGTCCAACCCCCACTCCTAGCCCTCACCATACATAGCTGTCAGGGGACTGTTTTGAAGACCAAAGTAAGGAAGATCGTGAAGCAAACAATACCTCTTGAGGTCGGTGATGAAACCGTTCTTTAAAGTAGTGCAATCCTAAGCGAAATACAGGGTAACGCTTTACCAGATCCTCACCACAGATCGGAGTAGAACCGGAGACGCTCATACTTCGCAAGGTCAACATCCAAGCATAAGCGAAGGCAAGCACAAACAGATAGCGCTCCATGCGTTCGGGATAAGGACACTATCAAGACCCCGATCCAATCTCCCAATTTTGTTTCGTCCACTAGCAGGATCGGGCGGGAAAAGTCACAAGACCTCCACACCCATTTGATCCACAACTCAAATGCCAAGCCCAAATCGAAATTCCGGTGACTGACCTAGCATGGTTGAGCGTCTCAACCCGTCCCACCCTGCTGGATAGGCTTAAACCTAACTCTGAACCTTTTTTCAAACCTTCCCACCCAAAAACCTCCCCCTGTTAGCCATGTTATGGGGAGGCTAGGGTGGGGTTGGACGCAAGAAACTTTTCTGTACCTACTTGTTATGACTCCTCATTACCGAAATTTGATGCGTTTGACATGCCGCGTTTGAGGGTACTGAAACCTTCGATATAATAAATAGCGTCTCTGGGTTCAGTTTAAGGGAAACGTGGTGATGCGCTTGCTGTTAATCGGGCTGATGCTCCTCATGATCGGGTGGGACGGAATGGCGCAAACCTTGCGCCCATGTGTGACTGGCACAATCGAACGAGTGACCTATCGTAGCGCGATCCTCAACGCGGACATGGTCTATTCGATCTATTTGCCACCGTGTTATGAAACGTCTACTCAACGCTACCCAAGCGTTTACTTGATGCACGGGTCAAATGAAGATGACGGCCATTGGATCCGCCTCGGCCTACCCGACGCACTCGACACGGGCATCGCACAAGAGACACTCCCACCGATGATCGTGATCCTACCCTTTGGCAATTGGATCGCGAATCAAAACCAATTTGACGAACAATCTTGGGCAAACGTGTTTGTTCAAGAGCTAATGCCCATGATCGAAACACGCTATCGTGTGGACACCCGTCCCACCCATCGGGCGATCGGCGGGATCTCACGAGGCGGCTTTTGGGCGTATCAGATCGCCTTGAGTCATCTGGCGCTGTTCGGTGCGATCGGCGGTCATAGCGCCTTCTTTGATCGCTTTCACGCACTCCCAGAACACAATCCCTTAGATCTCGCGCTTACCTTAACCCCGGCCACTGCGCCGCGCCTCTGGTTAGATCGCGGAGGAGAAGATTACGCCGCGCCCGGCCTCGATCTGATGCACAGTCGTCTAGACTCGATCGATGTGCCGCATGAATATCGAGTCGCCTCTGTCGGTCAACACAATAACGATTATTGGGCATCGCAACTCAACGCTTATCTGGACTTTTACGCCCAACCATGGCTTAGTGCGTCGATCGATCCCACCCTCACGCCCAGCCCCACGTTCACCCCGTCGGTAGAAGCGCGTTGGGTGTTATTGCCCGCTGTGGCCTTTCCAAGTATCCGTGTCAACCTCACCCGCGATTTTTTCGATCGGGTGCTTACAGGGGAATATGACCCCACCCTAGTGCTATCAGATGACGCGGTATTGGCGTTATTGGAGCGCGGGATTGTGGTCAATTCTCAAACGCAGATCGTGCAGTCCGAAACGTTAGACACGCTGTTATGGGCGGATCGCGATCGCTGGACGATCTTACCGTTTGATCAACTTACACCGCGTTATCGCGTGCTGTGGATAGAGGAACAGAACCCGCTCTATCAACTCGCTGATTACCCCTTAGCATTTCAATCCGATACCCCTAACTTTGATCCGGCGCGCCTCACGCGGGTGATGTTATCGGGAGTCACCGCGATGACCCGCCGATCGATGCCGATCTTAGATGAGCGTGGCGTGAACTGGGCCACAGAAGCGATCGCCCCTTATACCACCCGTGCCGATTTTTTCCATACCAGTAATGAGGTGTCATTTGTCGAAACGTGTCCACAGGCCCCGCCGAATGAGGTGACTTTTGGTGGATTTTGTAGCAAACCCGCCTATTTTGAGGCGCTAACCCTCATGGGAGTCGATGTGATCGAACTTTCCGGCAATCATAACAACGATTACGGGTACACGGCCTATCAGACGACTTTAGAGGCCTATACCGCGGAAGGGATGCAAGTGATCGGTGGTGGATCTACGGTAGCGCAAGCACAAGCACCGTTACGCCTAGAGCATCACGGTAACACGATCGCGTGGGTATCGTGTAACGATGTCGGGCCGTACTACGCTTGGGCCAACGATGATCCCAACTTGTTAGGCGGAGTCCGCCCCGGTGCGGCCGAATGTAGCAGTTCATGGTTAGAACCGACTCTAGCCCAATTACAACGCGAAACCGACCTTGTGATCCTCACTGTGCAGTATCTGGAGTCGGATCAATATGTGCCGTTACCCGCTCAACGCGCCGATTTTCGGGCTTGGGCCGAAATGGGAGCGGATCTGGTGATCGGCACCCAAGCTCATTGGCCACAAACTTACGATTTTACAGCGACCAGTGGTGGGCGCGTCGCCTTTTTACATTACGGTATGGGTAATTTTATCTTTGATCAACCGTGGTGGGCCAATTCACGCTTCTTCATGAATGAACTGTACATCTATGACGGCCGCCTACAATTTGTGGACGTATACACCGGCATTATTGAAGACCTCGCACGTCCGCGCTTGATGACACCGGAGGAGCGCGAGATCTTCTTGCAAGTGATGTTTATCCAAAATGGCGGATTGTGATCCTTTAGATCCTTTAGCCGCGCAACCAACCGGTGATCGCCGAAAGCGCACAAAAGCCATATCCGATCAACGCGATGGGTAGATCGCCATGCGTGTAAAACAAGGTTGAGGTAATCAACACCGCGCCGAATACCACCGCCCGACTCGTCGTGCGTTGGGCCGACTCTAAGCGTTGATGTTGGGCTTTATAGGCGCTACTCGGTTCGGCGATCACGCGGATCTCCCCGTGTTCTAAGCGGTTCAAAACCGCGTTCGCTTGGGACAAGGGGTTGGCCCGCCGGATGACCTCTCGCGTCACCAATTGGATGGCTTCTTGTCCGCTCCCACTTAACAGCGCCCCGATCACCGATCCGGCGTTGACCCCGTTTTTGACATCGACTCCGAACCCTTGCGCGGCGAGACGTTGGGCGTAAGGCTCAAGTTCACTCCATGGGTTAAATGAGTTGTCGAGGGTGGTGGCCATGCCGCTTAAGATGCTGATCGTGCGCCCCAAGTAGATAAAATCTTGCGGTAGGTAAAACGGCATTGACTTGATCAAGTCGTTAAATTCATTGGCAAGATGCGCGGCCCGATTAAAATCCAGATCGCGGATCTCGGTCATGCTCAGGCCCCAGACCTCATTAAAGGCGGCGCGTGTCGCATCGGTAATCCGTTGAAGATCTGCCCCCGGTAGGATAAAACCCAGATCATTATACCCGCGCACCAAGCGATCTGCGTCCCGCGCCAACACCGCTAACAGGGTGTTCACCATGCCGTCCGCGATTTCACGGGTGAGGTGTCCAGTCATGCCAAAATCGATGAAGATCAGATAAAACGGCCGTCCCCCTTTGCCGATATACTGTTCCGGGTGATCCACGGGCAGCGGATAGATAAACAAATTCCCCGGATGCGGATCGGCATGAAAGAAGAACAGCTCAAAGATCTGACGTAAATAGGTATCCATGAGGCGCTTTGCGACGGCCTTACGGCTGATACCGGCCTGCTCTAAGGCGGCGTAATCGGTGATCTTGATCGTGGTGACATCTTCTAGGGTCAACACGCGATCGGTAGAATGTTCGGTATAAACGGTGGGAATATAAACGCCCATGTCCTCTTTAAAAAAATCAGCGAAAATCAGGGCGTTTTTCGCCTCATGGGCGTAGGACAATTCCTCTAACAAGACCCGTCCGAACTCCTCAGTAAGTGCGATCGCATCCGCCCGTCGTGAGATAAACTCAAATTTCATCGCCACCCACGCCACGATCTTCAAGGCTGCGAGATCGGTGTAACAAGTGGCGCGAATACCCGGGCGTTGCACTTTGATCACCACTTTATCGCCATTTAACAGCCGCGCCCGATGCGCTTGCCCTAATGAGGCGGCTGCGATCGGAGTCTCGTTAAAGGCGCTGTAGCGCGCTTTCAGTGGCCCTAATTCTCGTTCAATCACCCCTTTGATCTGGTGAAAGGGGATTGTTGGCACTTCATCTTGTAGGCTTTCAAGTTCACGAGTGATGGCCTCTGGCAGGGCATCCACACGGGTCGAGATAAATTGCCCTAATTTGATAAATACGCCGCCTAACGAGATCGCAAAGCCGCGAAATTGTCGAGCATAGCGTACAAACCGCTCACTATTGGTCTGTTCAACGTAGCGCGGGAAGTAACGTCGGACATAGATCTGCCAAAATAAGATGCGAATGAACAATTGAGCCGCAAAGGCCAATACCCGCAAGTAGCGCCATTGCATCCGTAGCGATCGCCCTCTTGGTAAAGCGGCGATCGTTGCTGGAACTTCGCTTTCGGGCAAGGTGGTGAAGGCGGGCGGCGTGGCCTGCATGTTAAGCGCAGCCCCTTGTCCGTTCATCCGTTGACGTAGGGCATCCGCTGCGCTATAGATACCCGTAGGCATTTGTCCGTTCGGGGTTTTGATCTGTTCCATTAAGCCACAATCCTTTACCTTACCATAAACCCAATACCATTAAACCCAAGTCACTCACGGTAAACAGCGATTTCAGACTCTATTTTAACCTTTCTGGGTGTTACGTTGACAGGGTGATCGTTTTAAAATTGCTTAACATAGGGTGTGTATTTAAAGGCCGATCACGAAAAATGATCAGCTAATATCGTTATTTCAAAAGACAGCGTAAAAAAATTCGTAATGTTGAACAATGATTCGTTGCCGCCGCCATGGGTGTGATCGTCCGTGGCCGTCGCAACGGCACTGTAAGGTGGATTGTTAGGATCGCTAAGCGGAGCATGAGGGTAGTTGCCGCCGCTAGGATTAAAAGTCGTGGTTGTCGCATCGGCGTAACGGGGTTGGTAAGATAAACTAAGCTGGCAAGAGGAGAAAAACTTTTGACATACTCGGTTACGCCAAGTGCTAAGAGGGGTGAAGCTGACACGAAAAAGATCGCTGGTTTGATCTAATAATTGGGCCATGTTGATCCTCCGGTAAAGGTTAAGGGATATGAGAACAGATGTTTGGTTTTTTTAGAGATCATAGCATGGAAAGTGGAAAAAATCGTAACAAATGTGACGAATTCGGAGGTTGACTTTTTTGATAGAAGTAAGATCGGGAGTCTGCGTGAAAAGCTTTGACACAGAGGACACGGAGAACACAGAGGAAGGGTGGAGAGAAAGGGTTGTTGTGAGCTGTTTGAAACCCCATCCCTAGCCCTTCCCCATGCATGGGGAAGGGGACTGGGGTGCGTGGGGTGGGTTGATCCGTCTCCATGGGTGAGATGCTTTCCTGAGGTTACTGAGAACGCAGAGGAAGGGTGGAGAGAAAGGGCTGTTGTGAGCTTTTAAACTTTATTGTGACCTGTTTGCAACCCCATCCCTAGCCCTTCCCCATGCATAGGGAAGGGAATTGGTTTGCGTGGGGTGGAGGGGTGTGGCTTCATGGGAGGGCGCTTTTTTTTAGACGCAAGGGTTACAATTCGGGTAGCTGGGTGATCAAGCGCATGGTGTCTAGGCTCACTTGGGTGACACGGCCGATCAACTTCACGATGTATTGCGGATCGTCGCTATAGCGATTCGGATCGCTCATAATGCCGCTCCGATCGTCTTGCTTGACTTGGTATTGATCGATGATCCATTCCAACGCGGATCGATTGCCTAAGCGATAGTCAAACGCAGCGGCCGGAATGCCTTTAAGCGTCAAGCTCTTATTCACCGCGATCGCATCGCGATCCTTGCTCAATTTGAGTTTTTCGACGCGATAGGACACCGGCCGATCCGGTTTCCACACATATTGCAGATCATACGGCGCGATCGACTCATAATTCAGGTGTAGATCCCCTAATTGTGATCCAATCGCGCTGACTGAACGGAAATCGGATAAGTAGGGGACGCGGGGTAAATCGCGTTTGAGGTTATCGGCATATTTTTCGCGATACGTGGGATGATGCAACACGCCATAGACGTAATAGAAGATGTCCCACTTGCTGATCGTCGAGTCGTGGTAGTGATCTTGAAATTGTTTTAAGGCCCAATCGGTGATATTTTCACGGCGATTCGATCCGTCCTCATCGTAGGTATAGAACGGGAAGCATTGTGTTTTCTCCAAAATGTCTAAGCATGGGATAAGATCGCTCATGAGTGTATGAAAGGGTTTGTTATTTCCGATCCCAGATACACAGATGACCCGATTTTCCCGTTCAATCTCTACCGTTGGGAAAATGCGCGGGAGAATATACCGTCGCTCATTTAACAGACTGTCAAAATAAAGGTATCGCTTTGAGAAGGGGCGATAATAAGAATTTCGGATCTGACTCGCTTGA
>JALOOG010000113.1 GCA_025454525.1 Anaerolineae bacterium
GTGTTGGGGATCAGATGAATTTGAGAGCGGGCGCTTATGCCGACGCTTAGCCGATCTCGCCCTGTTACGCGATCTGGATCTGGGAGACAAGACGATCCGCTTACACGACGTGATCCGGCGTTATTTGATCGACTCGTTAGGCCCGACCGCATACTCATCCGCCCAAACGGGCTTTTTGGCCACGTATGGATCGATCGCATGGCGCGATCTGCCACGCGATGAGCCGTATCTGTGGGATCACCTGATCTATCACTTGCGCGAAGCGGGAAAACAGGACGATCTGCAAGCGACCTTACAGGACTTGCGTTATCTGGCCGCGAAAACGGTGATCAAAGGGCGGATCGCGGTCGAAAGTGACTTCCGATTGGCCGCCACCGACTCCTTAGAACCGTTACAGCGCTTTTACACCAATCACGCACATCTGTTTACTCGGTTAACGGATGAAGCGGATGTCCTCACCAACTTGGCCCTACGCATAGGACAAAACGAGGTACTCCGGTCGTTAGCGGATGAGATCGTCACCCGTTTTGAGCCGCTCTGGCCGCTGCCGGATCAGATCGATCCCGCGTTGGTTCGGGTGTATGAGGGACATACCGACGCGGTAACGGCGTGTGCTTTTAGTCCCGATGGGTGTTGGGTGTTATCCGCTTCTTGGGATCAAACGATGCGCTTATTCGATCGGGAAAGTGGCGCGTTGGTTCGCGTGTATGAGGGGCATACCAATGTGGTAACGGCGTGTGCCTTCAGTCCCGATGGGCGTTGGGTGTTATCCGCTTCTTGGGATCAAACGATGCGCTTGTCTGATCGCGAGACAGGTGCGTTGATCTGTGTCTATGAAGGACATACCGCTTCGGTAACGGCGTGTGCCTTCAGTCCCGATAGCCGTTGGGTGTTATCGGCTTCTGATGACCAAAAGATGCGCTTGTGCGATCGCGAGACGGGTGCGTTGATCCGCGTGTATCAGGGACATACCGCTTCGGTAACGGCGTGTGCCTTCAGTCCCGATGGGCAGTGGGTGTTATCCGCTTCTAATGATCAAAAGGTGCGTTGGTGGGAGCGGGAAAGTGGCGCACTGCTCCGCGTGTATGAGGGACATGCCGACAAGGTAACGGCGTGTGCCTTCAGTCCCGATGGGCGTTGGGTGTTATCCGCTTCTGCTGACCGAACGATGCGCTTATCCGATCGGGAAAGTGGCGCGTTGATCCGTGTGTATCAGGGACATACCAGCATGGTAACGGCGTGTGCCTTTAGCCATGATAGTCAGTGGGTGTTATCCGCTTCTTGGGATCAAACGATGCGCTTATTCGATCGGGAAAGTGGCGCGTTGATCCGTGTCTATGAAGGACATACCGCCCCGGTAACGGCGTGTGCCTTTAGCCACGATGGGCGGTGGGTGTTATCCGCTTCTTGGGATCAAACGATGCGTTTGTGGGATTCTCAAACCCCACCGTCGGCACCCGTGCCGAGTCAACCGAGTCGGTTCGGTCGCTTTAGCCCAGAGGGGCGCTATCTTTACTCCGTTTCGTATCGCGAGGTTCACCAGTGGGAACTGGAGACGGGCGCGCTGTTTCGGGAGAATCCACTGCCTAGCGATTGGCAATTAGTGGAAGACCTGAGTGCTGATAGTCGTTACGTCCTCGTTCGTTCTGATGACCGTTTGGGATTATGGGAACGGGTGAGGGGGGTAGTGATGCCGGTTTACAGCGGACATCCCAAAGCATGGAAGACCGTTTTGAGCCATAACCAACGGTTCATCCTCTCCGCTTCATCCGTTGATGAGACACTCTATATGTGGGAGCGTGAAACGGGTGTGTGGCATGTGTACGAAGGACATACGGGTGGGGTAATGGCCTGTGCCTTTAGCCCTGATGACCGTTACGTATTGTCCACTTCCCGTGATCAAACCTTACGCTTGTGGGAGCGTGAGACGGGGGCGCTGATCCATGTGTGCAGAGGACACACAGGTCGGATAAATGGCTGTGCCTTTAGCCCTGATGATCGCTACTTGTTATCTGCTTCAGAGGATCAAACCTTACGTTTGTGGGATCGCGAAACGGGTAAGGTAATCCATACCTACCACGGACATACACAGAGTGTAACAAAGGGAGTGTTTAGCCCGGATAGCCGTTGGATCTTGTCGATCTCATCCGATCACACCGCACGGATCTGGGAGACGGCCACCGGGCGTTGTGTGGCGGTGTTTCAGGCGTTGCAAGGTCTTAATGACCCTCAATGGTCACCGGAGGGGGACGCGATCTTGCTGACAGGGGATGCCGGGTTGTATCTGTTGCGGTTTAACCCGGCCGCCCTTTGAGGGGGCGATCAAAAAACCGCCGATCAAGGCGGTTTTACGCGGGTTAAAATTGCGGCGGGTTGTTCGGATCAATCACCGTTAAGTTCCCCGTGTCGCCGCTCACTTGCAGATAGGTCGCCGACACCCACCCGTAGCGCCGATTCGGTAAGCGCACGTAATACCAATTGCCCCAACGGTTGATCCCGATGATCTCGGCGATCTCCCCTAAGCGCAAGGCCCCCACCCGCGGCGAATTGGGGTTATCCATGAGTCGCACGTTCAGGTTCACGGTCGGACGGCCTTCGATCGCGTCATAGATCATTTCTGTCAACGTCGGGGTGGGAGTCGCGTCTAATGGCGCGGAATTGACCCGCGGCAATAAGATCATCGCGGCCAAGACCACCAACACCACACACGATCCGACCAAAGCGGCATAAGGCGGAGTCTTGGGGCGATGACGCAAGGTGACGGCCTGATGTTGTGGAAACATCGGCCGCGTGACCGGAGTCGGAGGGCGTTCTTGGGTCGGGGCGGCATTGCTATAACGGCGATTGCGGGCGGTTGGCTCAAGGTAAGTCGGAGTCGGCAGATCACACCCATTGCGCTGTAATTCGTTGAATAGACGCAACAGCGCGTCGTTATAAGGGTGATGACAAAAGTTCACCCATTGAATCCGACTCAATTGAAAGTGAATTTCGGTGGGCCGCCATAAAATCGGCACGATCGGCTTTTTTTTGTCTAAAAAATATTGCCATTCATCTTCGACATTGATCGAGGCCATCGAATCGGGTGATAAGATCACGATCATCACCTCACAATGCCGTAACCCATGTTGGATCGCGGTACTCCACTTCATGCCGGCCGGAATATCTTCAACATCGATCCAGACATCCGCGCCCGCATCCGAGAGTGAAGTGGCGATCTGGCGCGCAAACGCCGCATCTTTGCGGCTATAACTAATAAAAATTCGCGCAGTCATCACGAACGCTCCTACCCAAAATAAATCCCTACTTTTAAGTATAGGGCCAAAGCATGAGAAGATCGGTAAAAGCTTGCAAGGTTGTAACGACTGTAACGATTTTTTATAGTTGAGAAGTCGGTCAGAACGCTGTGCATTAAACGCTTTAAACCACAGAAGTCATCTCAGAAAAAATACCCCACCCATGGAGACGGAGCAGATCATCTTACGCGGACCAGTTCCCTCCCCATGTATGGGCGAGGGCTAGGGTGGGGTTGTTACTAAAGCTCACAAAGGCTTTAAATGCAGTTGAATAGTTCATAACAGCTCTTTTTCTCTTTTCCCTCTCTGTGTCCTCAATCATTTCAGGAAAGTACCCTACCCATGGAGACGGAGCAGCTCATCTTACGCGGACCAGTTCCCTCCCCATGTATGGGTGAGGGCTAGGGTGGGGTTGTTACTAAAGCTCACGAAGTCTCACAAATGGACTTGAATAGCTCACAACAGCCCTTTTTCTATGCTTTTCCTATCCCTACTTCTGTATATCATAAAAAATCGAAAAATACAGACAAATGTTACGATTTTTCTGCTCATCTGTGCTATCATCGATTCAATACGACCGTGATCACCCTAAGGAGGATCGGATCAATGGACACTTTCAGCTTATTTTTGCCTTTTTGTGTAGGCTTGGGGTAATCTTACGATCCGCCTAACCATGTTGCCGCTGTCGCCGAAATAATTTTTTTCCCTTAGCCGCCGCTACCGTTACTACCGAACAGAGCAATTTTGGGTGGAAAGGTTTGAAAAAAGGTTCAGAAATCGTCTCAAAAAAGTCACCTACCCCACCCACACCAGTTCCCTCCCCATGCATGGCTGACAGGGGAACAGGTTTGGGTGGGATGGTTTGAAAAAAGGGTTCAAAGTTAGGCTAAGAGTCTCCGTGAACCGAACCCATGAACCCAAAATTATTGTACCCCTCTGACAGCCTCAATTGGGGTGATGAGTGAGCGTCAAGCTTGATCCGGCCGAATATTCGCTGATCTCTAAACCGTGTGTTTCGATAGGCGCGCCTAAAACCGCTTGGTGGATCGTGGATTCCATTCGGAGTCCGTCTACCAAAGTGACTCGCCCCGTCCCGATCACCTCCGCTTGATGATCGCGGATCACCAAAGCGGTGTCTTCATCGAGTCCGATTCCCAAGTGACCGGGGTGAAAAGCAACGGCCGTGATCAAGCGTCCGAGTCGCTCCCGTTGGCGAAAATGTTGATCAAAGATCACCGTGGAGATGAAATTGAGGCCGGCTGACAACTGCATCATGCCTTGGATCGGAGTGTTGCCACTTTCCCCAAAGGCGATCATCGTCTGACTTAAGCAGGCGGCCCCGGCACTCGTACCGGCCACGATCGCGCCGCGTTGATAAGCGCGATGAAGCGCGTGATCGATCGGTGTGCCGCCGATGCGTGAGACCAATTGCACTTGATCGCCGCCCGTAATGAAGATCCCGGTCGCTTGATCGATCGCGGTGAGCTGTGTTGGATCCAAGGCGCTCACGCGATCGCGATGATCTAAATGGGTGAGTTCGCCCACTTCTAGCGCGGTGAACACGTCGTGATAGGCTTGCCAACGGTGATCGGGGATCTCGGAGGCGGTGGTGATCACCACGATGCGCGCTTGATCACCGCCGGCCAAGTGGACAAATTGCTTCAGGATAGTGCGATCAGCGGTGTGATCTTCTGCACCGCCGATCGCGATCAAAGTCTGTTGAGTCATCGAGGGAGCTTTCGGGTTGGCGGCTTAATCGTGCGGTTTGCCTTCGATCCACACGGGCAGATGGCCTAATGAGATGATGTTCATCCATTGAGCGCGATCGCCTTCGGTCAAGATCGCACCTTCGGCCACGATCACCCCGCCAACTTTGTTTAGCACGAGTCGCATCGCTTGTAAGGTACTCCCCGTAGAGATCACATCATCGATGATCGCCACGCGATTCCCCTCCAACAAGCTGCGGTCTTTCTCGTCCAGATACAACGTTTGAGCCGCCCCGGTGGTGATGCTCAAGGTCTCCGCTTGCAACGCATCGCCCATATAGGGCTTGTAATTTTTGCGTAAGACCACATACGGAATCCCCATGACTGAGCTAAGGTCATGCGCCAAGGGGATACTTTTGGTCTCCGCGGTCAATAAAACCTCCGGGCGATGTTCATGCAATTTCTTGGCCAGATCCCGACTCGCTGCTTCTACTAATTCGGTGTCCCCTAAGATGTTTAAAATGGCAATGCGAACGCCCGGCTTGACCTCAAACAAACGGAGATCGCGTTGTACGCCCGCAATGGTGATCGTGTAATAGGTCTCTTCCATGACTTCCCCTCTTTACGAAGATGCTGCAACGATTTGAACTTTTTCGTCGCACAACAAAATTTCATCGCCGATCTGAATGCGAGTGCGTTGGGTCAACGGCACACCATTGACCGTCGTGCCGTTGGTGCTGCCCATGTCTTCGATCCACCATGCCTCACCGTCCTGTTTAAGTTGGGCATGAAACCGCGAAACCCCTTTCACATTGACGATCACATCGTTTTCCGGCGCACGCCCCATACGGATTACGTGTTTATGCAGTTGGAACACCTGCTCACCCCACTTGACCGCTAACGCGCTAGGCAAGGCCTGATGAACTGCGGTGATCGGTGGATGCGTCTCTGGGGTGGATTGCACCTTGGGGCGCTCTTGGGTGGCTTTATCCGCGTCGGTGGTGTCCCCTTTGCGACTCTGTTCACGGTAGCGCAAGACCACCGTTTCATCATGACGACTAACCATGCTGTAAAAGGCTTGGGTGGACATGCTCTTGCGACTGTATTGATCATAGGCTTCCGCGCCGCGTTCCATCTCATCCGCCTGTTTGAGGAGCGCGCTCTGTTCTTCGCTGATCTCGCGTTCATCCATCAACCCCGATGCTGCCAACAGCTCCGCCGCGGATCGCAAGGCTTCGGCCGCTTCGCGATATTTGCCCTTATCAGCCGATTCGACCGCTTGACGACGCGCTCCGGCGGCCTGCAAGATCAACACCGATCGCCTCACGTTGATATTCACATTTTGCGGTGCGAGGGAGTGAGTCGCGGCCACATTGACCATCACCGGCAACTCTAACATCTGTCGCTGTGCGCCTTGATCGCCTAATTCATCGTATTCAAAACGCAAAGTGGCGATCTGCCGTTGGCCGATCTCTTTCAGGGCTGGAATCGATAATTCCACGACCAAGGCCTTCACTTCATCCCCAAAGACATCGCCGAGTCGGAAAGTGGAGCGTCGTCCGTTGGTTTCCATCGGATAGGCATTGAGCTGTTTTACCTCGGTGACGTAATCGGTACGCTCTAAGCTGATCGATAAGTTTTGGCCGATCACACTCAACAGGCCTTGCAATTCCTCTTGGAAGATCAGCGGAGCGACTTCGGGACTCTCAATGAAGTAGAATGCGCCGCCACCTGCATTGGCCATCGTCATCAACAAGTCCTCATTGAAGTCTTTGCCGAGTCCCATGGTCGTGGTACTGACCCCTTCGCTGTATTTTTGTTGCGCTAAGGTGACGAGTTTTTCAGCGGTGGTTACGCCACGATTGGCGTGACCATCGCTCATCAAGATCACGCGGTTCAATTGATCGCTTTTGAGATTTTGGGCCACATACCCACACGCTTGTAACCAGCCCGCGCTTAGATTGGTCGTGCCGCCGGGTTTGATGCCGCGCAATTGCTGATTGATCACATCTTTGCGTTGCACATTTTCCGGCATGAGCAACGTTTCTACTTGATCGTTGTATAACACGATCGAGAGCGTGTCATGGATGCTCAAGTTTTGTACCAAGAGTTGCGCCGCTTGACGGGTATATTCGATCTTTTCGCCGGCCATCGATCCGCTCCGATCGATCACCAAGCTGATATTCAGCGGGCGACGCTGACGATCTTTCGGTGACGAGTCGGCGGTCAGATGAGCCATCAGGTATAACTTTTGCGGTCTTTCCACCGATAACACATCATAATCTAAAGCAAAATTCGCCCGCATGGTGTCTGTTGTCCTTCTATTAGAGTGAGTAGAGTTCGCCGTATTTTGCGCGCAAATAGGCGAGATACGGTTCGATCGTGATCGCGCCCCCAGTCACCTTTTGGATCAATTCGGGCGCGGTGTATTTGCTGCCATACACATAGAGATTGTCCCGTAACCAGTGATGCAAGGTCTTGAACTCGCCGCACCGGATCTCCTCTACAATGTTCGGATGTGCCTGTAGGGCTTGCTGATAAAATTGCGCGCTCAATAAATTGCCCAACGTGTACCCTTGGAAGGCACCACCGATCAGCCCCCCGTACCAATGCACATCTTGTAATACGCCGTCCCGGTCATCTGGGGCGCGCAAGCCAAGATCACTCTGATAACGGGCGTGCCATGCTTCCGGTAGATCGCGGATCGCGAGTGTGCCTTCTAACAATTGCGCCTCAAGTTCAAAGCGGATCATGACATGCAGGTTATAGGTGACTTCATCTGCATCCACCCGGATCAAGGAGCGTTGCACTTTGTTGATCGCACGATAGAATGCGTCTAAGGACACCTTGCCCAACTGATCGGGGAAGGCGGCTTGCAAGGGCGGATAGAAAAATTCCCAAAAGGCGCGACTCCGACCAACGATGTTCTCCCAGAGGCGTGATTGACTCTCATGCACGCCGGCCGAAGTGCCTCCGCCCAACGGAGTCGCATCATAGCCCGGATCGATCCCCAATTCATAGAAGGCATGTCCGGCCTCATGAAGCGTGCTGAAGAATGCGTCCCCAAAATCACGTTCACTAAAGCGGGTGGTGATGCGAACATCATCCGCCGCGAACCGCGTCATAAAGGGGTGGGGGGTGGTGTCTTGACGGCCACGGTTAAAATCGAATCCGTAACGCCGGATCACTTGTTCACCGAAAGCGCGTTGTTGATCTACTGGATAAAATTGTTTGAGGATCGAATCATCGGCGATCGGTTGTTCAGAGATCGCCTGCACCATTGGCACCAACTGCTCCCGTAATTGAGCGAACAGGGCGCGCACGCTCTCGGTTTTCATGCCATAATCGGACATATCGATCAACGGATCGGCGATATGATCATACGGTGCGAAATATTCCGCGGCCTGGCGTGAAAGCGCTAAGGTTTTTTCTAACATCGGTGCAAGGCGGGCGAAATCATTGGCGGGACGCGCTTCAACCCACGCAGTATAGGTATCCGAGAGGTGCATTGACATCTGATACATAAATTCGGTTGGGACTTTGACCGCACGTTCAAAGTTGCGCCGAGTCACACGGATTAAGGCTGCCTCATCCGAGTCATAGGGCAGGCTTTCCTCATAAGGCCGCAAGTCATCCAACAGTTTCCCCAATTTAGGGTCGGTCAAGCGTTGATGCGACAACATTTGAATCAGGCCAATTTGCCGGCCGCGGGCGGTGGCACCACCGGTAGGCATATAGGTCGCTTGATCCCATCCTAATATTGAGCTAACTGCTCCCAGATCACCGATCTCAATGGTTAAATTTTTTAATTCTTGAAGTTTAGTTTCCAAAATAGACTCCATACAACGTTATCTTTAAGGATCGTCACAATTTTAGCACAATTTACGATCTGGTGACAAAACGAGAGTCGCTATCTTGGGGGATTGACGCATCTTCGAGCCATGGGTTATAGCCTACGAGGCTGAATGATGTGGTACGATCGTTCAAGGTGCATCATGACCCGATGTGCGTCGTAAACCGGATCATGATTTATGCGAATCGCTTATAGATCGCGGACTTGATAGAGACTCCCGTGATCAAATCCCCGTTTGCGATAGTAGGCCCGCGTACCGATCGCTGAAATCACCGCCAACCGTTTAAAGCCGCGGGTTTGTGCGATCTGTACCGCTTGTTCGATCAATTGCGTGCCGAGTCCGGCGTGTTGGGCGCGTCCCTGTTCACGCTCTCCGATCCCTAAGGATTGTCCGTAAACATGCACTTCACGGATGATCGCAGCCGCTTCTAGATCCGCGCATAGGGCTTGATCTTGTCCGGACGGCAACGACAAGCGCAAAAAGCCCGCAATGCCCCGATCGGCCGTGATAAATTGCAAAAAGACTTCATCCCCCGCACTCGTCGGATACCAGACCTCATCTAAGCGCAAATCGTCCGCGTTGACTTTGGTGAAACGCACTTCACGCGCCCGGATATCTGGGATGCGTTCGCCGCGCTTGGTCAATTCATCTTCCACAATCTGTCGGAAGTTGGTGAGCTGATTGCCGTCTACGATGTCTGTGGACGGAATATCACGGATCACACGCGTCAAGCGACAATATTCGGGCGTGCGCTTAAAACATTCGGTCAAGACATACAACAATTCATCATGTGTATAGGGTTTCCATGTGCCGTCCTGATAACGCTGCATCAACTCCGCGCTTTCGATCAACGAACACGGGTATACCTTCAACTCATCCGGACAAAAATCGGGATCGTTGAACATGGTCTCGTAATCGGCGATATCTAATTCCGGGGAGGATCCATACAGATTAGGCATCCAATGGGCATGAATCTTAAACCCCGCTTGGCGTAACCACTTGACCGCTCGCCGAGTCGCGGCCACAGTATGTCCACGCTTGTTCATCCGTAGTACACGGTCATTCAAGCTCTGGAAACCGATCTGTACCTTGGTGCAACCTAAGCGCCGGATACGTAACACCTCTTCCGGACTGATATGATCCGGTCGGGTTTCGATCACCAGTCCGACCGATCGGCATGGCGCGCCTTCATTCTCCTGATGCGCCGCGTCTAATTCGTCCCATGTGGCGAACTCATCAATCGGTGAGCGGTCACGCACCCCGATCGCGATCTCTTTTACCAATTCGCGTGAACGATACATCTCATCCGCGTAGATCGCTTGCACCACCTGATTGTAACTTTGGGCCAGATCGCGCCCGTCGATCGCGGCCTCTGTCTGATTGTGATCGGGATGCAATTGGGATTGTGCGTGGATCGCTTCCCAGACGGCTTCCCGCTGATCAATTCCGCTTCCGAAGTCATGGAGTGCGTCGAAAATCCGCTTGATAAACCAGATCTGATAGGTCTCTGGGTAAAATGACCAAGTGCCTCCCAACACGATGATCTCAATCTTGTCGGTGGGGTGGCCGATGTGATGATAGGTCAACAAGCGGGTATAGGTCTGCAAATAGGGGTCAAAGGCGTTTTGTTCGGCCCGTTGTGCGCCCGGTTCATCCGAGAGGTAACTTTTGGGCATTCGCACATCGTTCGGACAAAAAATACAGGTCCCGGGACATGGAAATGGCTTGGTTAACACGGTGACCGGTGTGACACCCGATGCGGTGCGAATGGGCTTGGCGCGCAACCGTTCGATCATCACCTCATCACTGTAGGTCGGTAAGCCGTTCGTGCCGGCCCATGCTCGATAGGCTGCGACCAGATGACTCCGGGCATACATCCCACCTTCTGGCAGGGGATAACGCCGCACTAGCTTGTTAAATTGTGTGTCGGTGAGCGGTTGAGGGGCTTCGATCAACGCTTTTAAGATCGCGATCAACGGATCGCGATGTTGTTGAAGGTCAAGGGCTTGTTTGTGTTGCATATTCGGCTCATTTTACTCTAGCTTACGATTATTTTAACACAATTTAGCGCAGATGAAAGCGTAGATTGGTCTCGTCTTTTGCCATTGAAACGATGATCCCTCGGTGGCAGCGACAAAGTTGTCTGGATGAGTTTAAAAAAGCCCTGATCGGACTGCTGATGGGGATGTCGGTAGCGAAAAAGAGTGATCTCAGGAACGTTTTTTGGGTCTAACATCACCCTAGCCCTCACCTATGCTTGGTGAGGGAATTGGCCCAAGGGGGATGTTACAATTCGGGTAGTTGGGTGATCAAACGTAGGGTGTCTACGCTCACCTGTGTCACCCGGCCGATCAACTTCACGATGTATTGCGGATCGTCGCTATACTGATTCGGATCGCTTACGATGCCGCTTCGATCGTCTTTCTTGACCTGATATTGATAGATAATCCATTCCAACGCGGATCGATTGCCTAAGCGATAGTCAAACGCGGCGGATGGAATGCCGCGTAAGGTCAAGCTGTCGTTCACCGTGATCGCATCCCGATCCTTGCTCAAACGGAGTCTTTCGACGCGATAGGACACCGGACGATCGGGTTTCCATACATATTCTAGGGAATAGGGCGGGATCGACTCATAATTCAGATGCAGTTGTGCTAATTGCGACCCGATCGCGCTGACTGAACGAAAATCGGCTAAGTAGGGGATGCGAGGCAGATCGCGTTTCAGGTTATCGGCGTACTTTTCGCGATAAGCCGGGTGATGCAAGATCCCATAGACATAATAGAAGATGTCCCACTTGGTGATCGTCGAGTCGCGATAGTGATCTTGGAATTGTTTTAAGGCCCAATCCGTGATGTTTTCGCGGCGGTTTGAACCGTCTTTATCGTAGGTATAGAACGGGAAACATTGGGAGGCTGCACCAGCGCCTACAGTATGTAAATCCGCTATGTTTTTTAACATCAGAGTCATAAAAGGCTTCTCTGAACCTGATCCTGTTAAAACAATGGAAAAATTTTCATTTTCTTGGTTTGTTGAACCAAAAAAGTAATTTTGCAGATAAATACTGTTTATAAGTATCTTGTCTAAGTAGACAAGTTGTTTTGTAAATGGACGGTAGATTACAACTCGTACATTAGCAAATGAGCTATTTTCAACATATTTGCCTTCAGACATGCGAGTTTTGAGCGTTCCATCCCATTTTATCCTGTCGTATCTAACAAAATTGTCAATATTTCTAGGTTTTCCCGCTCTTTTGTAACGATCAATTTCTATGTTGTATTCTTCTATAAATCGCATCATTTTTTCGATTAAAGCATCTGCCGAAAAATCATATATAGTGCTATCACGATTGGTTGATATTCCTAAAGAATATGTACTAAAAATAGCTTTATTCTCTGTGCCTTTAGTATCTTTATCTCCTATAGGTAAAAAGCTAAAAAACTCAGTCTTGTTTTCTTCAACTAACCAAGTAAATCTCTGATCAGGTGTAAGCATTCTCCAAGTGATCTCATTTAAACAACTCAGTTTAATTTGATTGCTGAGAAAACCTAATTTTTCTTCTTTTCTCCACATTTCTGGAACACGGTAGTAAAGTAGTTGATGATGTGTATGCTTTTGAGAACGAATAGCAATTGTAATACCAACACCTACTTGAATACCAAAAACGTTATGAGTCGTACCACTTAATTTAGGGTTTTGACGCACGTTACCATGTAAATCTAAATGATAAATCTGAGTAAAATCTTGTAATAGATGCTTACGCATCCCGTCAAATGCAATTTGATCAACAAAGCTATTATTGCTTACATAACAAATAACCCCGTCACGCCCTTGTAAACGATCACTTGCCCACCGAAAAAATTTGACATAGGCATCATAGACTTGAGCCTTACGTCCCGCTTTTGATGATTTTACATAAGTTGATTTAATTTTTTCTTCGATTACCCCGTAGGTACGGTTTTTATTGTTGTCGTTTTCGTTGACCTGCCCGACATTATACGGAGGATTGCCGATGATCACGGTGATCGGGGCTTTCCGTTGACGCTCTACCCG
>JALOOG010000114.1 GCA_025454525.1 Anaerolineae bacterium
CAATAGCAAGCCGATCAACGCTAACCCTATCGATCGTAAGATCATTGTAGCACCCCCCAAACTCGCAACGTGTCCCCATAGGTCAATAGCAGGCGATCATCCGGGCTAAAGGTGATCGCGGTCGTGGAATTAAAACCTGTTTCTAGCCGCTTTAACACCTTTCCGGTAAACGGATCGATCAATTCGTCATAAATCGCTAAATCCATCAGGCCGCCTCTGAAATAATCATCGTATCCCACAAAAGCCAGATCCCCCGCCTGATTAAATCGGGCGGCGATCACTCCACCTAGTTGAGGAGCATGGACGGTGATCGCCCTACCATCTACCAGATCCCAAAAGACAATTAAGTGACTCGTTTCACCCCAGATCGGTTCTTCACTGGTCAAAGTCATCAAGAGATGATCGCCCGTCAAATTCGATGTCACCAAGCTATTGTAGCCCCAACGGAAAAAATAGGTTTCTGTGATCGGCAATTGCGCCGGATCACAGGGATATTGCCATGGGGCTTGTGTGCAATCGGTGATATGGTAGGTTTGCGCCGGATAAGCCGGCAAAGTCGCGATCGCTTCACGATTGATCAAGTTGATTACACTTTGATCGGGGGTCAATTGCCAAAGCCTAAACGCATCGGGCCAAAACAACGGCACGGGGCTATCATCACCGCGTGGGAAGGTGTGTTCGATCCGTCGGGTGGTTAAATCGAACACGATCGCAGAGCGGTGGGTGATCAAGAGCGCCTGTTGATCGCGAAATTCAAGTGTGCCGGGGGATGAAAAAGCCAAGATCGGTTCATCGCGCTCTAAAGACCAGATATGCGTGCCATGCGTCGCATTGATACACCCCAGATAACGCTCATCCGCACTGAATGTCACCGTCTCGCACGGGGCAGGGACGCTAAAGACACGATCGGCCGCTTGTCCCTTGAGATCGCGTAAGGTGAGCGTTTCTCCATCGGCTAAGGCGATCCATCCGCTGACACTCACGGCCAGAGGTTGCGTATCACGCATCATACGCGCTAAGCGTAAACGGTCAGCTTCGATCTGCCAGAGACGCGATCCATCGTGTTCGGTGACGGTGATCACCCACCCTTGATCCGGCACAAACCCCAACACTTGCCCCGGATCAAAAACGTCCTCAAACAACGGTTGCGGGGTGAGGGTGGGCAAATGCCATAAGGTGATCCGTCGTTCGTCTGATTCTTCGAGGGCCAAATAATCATTGTCTTTAGGATCAAAC
The DNA here is from genome assembly GCA_025454525.1 of Anaerolineae bacterium. Classification (GTDB taxonomy): domain Bacteria; phylum Chloroflexota; class Anaerolineae; order Aggregatilineales; family Phototrophicaceae; genus JALOOG01. Next base: position 1,237 of record JALOOG010000114.1, read on the forward strand.
GCGATCGTGATCAGGCTATGAGGTACGGTGTGAGTCTTGATTAACCGGCCGCTCCGATCCCATAACATCCAATGGAAGGCGCGCTGTTGTCCCTGATCTAAAAAGATCGTAAACAGATAACGCCCATCGGGGCTGATCCCAAGCCGATAGATCTTTGTCCAAGTTTGCCCGTGGGTCTCCAACGGAATCCGCGTCCCATCGCTTTGCAACAAGGCAAACCCATCAACATAATCCGCGATCATCAGATCGCCGTTGGAAAGATAAAATCCGTAATCAACCGAAAGCATGTCGATCGGCTGTAAATCAGGTAGGGTGTAGATCGTCACCCGCCGCGCCTTGCTGACCGCGATCTGCTCACCGCTTGCATCAAAGGAGAGCGCGTTCGCCTGAAAATTTGCCACTTCAAGGCCATCTTCAGTACGCCACACACGGATCGATTGTTGCGTATCATCATGGAGCGGCCCTTGAGTAAAATAACGCCCGTCTGGGCTAAACTGTACCTCCGCGTAGGTTTCAATTTCAAATTGATACAAGACTTGTCGCAGATTGAGATCAATCACGCGAAGTTGTGGGTTCTGCTCTAAGGAGATCTCGTTGATGATGACCAAATGTTGGCCATCAGGGCTAAAACTCGCATAAACCGCATCCTCTCGGTTTTCGATCTGCCAAGTGGGGGATAATGCGCCTAAAGTGGCCGTTTCGTAGACATCGATCCGCATATCCGTTTCGTGGATAAACCAGCGTCCATCCGGGCTGAAATGGAAAACCCCGGCATATGACCCACTGCTCCTTAATTCACCGATCGCTTGAAGGCGCTCACCGTCGATCTCCCAAAAGCGCAACACTTGACCGTTTGTACAAAACCAAGTATCACACTCAGCCGTCACTAACCAACGCTCATCCGGACTAAAGAGCGCGGTATGGAGATTAACGCCTTGCGATAAAGCGATTGGTTCAACCAAGCGACGGTGATACCACCATGCCTTACTAGCGGTGATCACCACCCATTGATCCCCGCTAGGAGACCATTGGAGATCGTGAAAACCGCCTCGTGATAAGGGTGCGAGTTCGGTGAGGTTCGCTACATTGTCCGGGGTGATCGGCACGAGTCGCGCTCCAGTTTGCGCGAAAGTGACGCTTATCAGCCAACCGAATACCCCGATCATCAAGGCGGTTTTTAGGTTCATTTCTTGTCCTGTCCATCCATCAATTCGGCAAGTCGGGCTTTGAGCTGACTCCGCCGTTGTTGATACACATCATGGTTGACTTGGCCCGCGTCATGTTGCGCGTCCAATTCGGCGATCTGACGGATCAAACCATCGATCAAGACTTGTGGATCACGCCGATTGCGTTGCATCAGATACACCCCCACGCCCCCAACCACTGCTAACGCGATGATGCCTACGATCACCACCGGAATCAGCGCCGATGAAGCGACTACGCCGGGGGTTTCAACCGCAGCCACGGGTGCAGCTTCACCCGTAAGCGTATATTGGATCACGCTGGCCGGGGCCAGTGTCACCCGTTGACCGTAGCCTTGATACACTTGATCGCCAAGTGTTTCTTCCCCTTGCGCGGGTAACAGCGGGCTATCAACGCGGATCGTATTGGGTTGCACCAACACCCGCAATTGACCGTCCAAAGTATAGGGTAAACGGTAATCGATCAACGCACCGCCGCCATACTGTAGCAAGTAGACCACTTGCATAAAGGTCTCCTCACCGGGTGAGAGCGGACGGGTGTCATACACGGTAAATGTTTGAGGATCTACCAAGTAACGATCCGGCGCGCCGACCACCACCGCCCCGATCGGAAGTGGTAAAGTCAACGTGCGGAATCGTCCATCCGCTTCAGGCGTAAGCGCGGTGAACACCCGATCCGAGGTATTGACAAAGCGCATCGACAATTGGGTTTCGATCGTATCGCCCACCACTTCGATCTGTGACACTGAAGCGTTGACGGTGATCACACTGGGATCATCGGTCAATTCGTATAACACGATCGGTAACACCATATCCGGCGCATCAGGTGTACCGACAAACGCGCCACTGGCAAAGCCGCGCTCCAGATAATCGACCGCTGTGAGGTAAAAACGATCACTGGTGATTAGGACGTTTTCAAAGCGATATTGACCGTCTACGCCGATCGTTTGCAGTTGGGTGAATTCATCTAAGGGTTGACCCGACTGGGTGAAGACGCGCATGATCACTTGAAGCCCATCCGGTAAGGTTGCGCCGGCCGTGCCGTGCGTCACTTGACCGCTGATCGTGCCGATCACCTCACTCGACGAGGTTTCAGCGGTGGGTTCATCGGTCACTTGGGCCTGTGCGACCGTCGGTTGCAGGTTGGCCACGGATAAGGCCCGGGCATAGCTGGCTAAGGCCCACACCTGTTCATCGGTGTAATCGTCATAGGCGGGCATTCCGCGCGTGCTGCCTTCACGGATCACATTAAAATACACCCGATCGCTCACCCTGACTTGTGTGGATTGATTGGTGAGATCATGTGGGGGTTGGGCGGAGTCGGCTTCTGGGCCATCCCCACGCCCTTGATCCCCATGACAAGCGGCGCATTCTTCTGTATACAAGCGCTCACCTAAGGCAAGGGTGTCGGCGGTATAATGCAAGGTGTAGGTGTAGAGGGCCACATCCCATCGTTCCGTCTCGCTAAGCGCGTTGTTCCATGGCGGCATCAGTTGTTCGATCCGGCCGTTGGTGATCGTGTCAAACCATGCTTTCGGAGATTGCCCCGTGGCCGATTCAGGATCGCGGAAATTACCGGGATTCATCACCTGTCCACTCAAGACCAGTTCACCATCTCCGCGCCCATCTGGGCCATGACAGGCGGTACAATGTTGCTGATATAAGGCCGCACCACGTTGAAGATCGGGCGTGGTGCTAGGATAGCCAAGATCGGCCACCGTATTGGGTGTACCGGCCGGTAAAAGCGGTGGACGGGTGATCGCAATTTCCGGTTCACCGCCTAAGCCGCCACACGCGCTGATCAACAGCACGATCGTGAGTAAGATCCATTTCATCGGGTTATTTACCTTTTAACGATACAATCGGAACAACCGAAACGCGATTAACACCCCCGTACAGAGTGCGATCATCACAAAAATGACAAAGTTTACGCCCCATTCGGTGTTAAACGGCGGCCAAGTGCGCTCGAAATTCATGCCATAAAACCCGCTGATCACCGTCAAAATACCGATCATGATCGTGATGATCGTCAAGCGGTTCACGACGATATTCAGCCGATTCGAGGTGGCCGACATATAAACATCGGTGAGGTTATTCAGGTTTTCGCGGAACATGGCGGCCATATCACGCAATCGCAAGAGATGATCATAGACATCGCGTAAGTAGTATTCCAGTGTGCTATGATGCCGCAAGAGGTCATGTTCACGACGAGTCAGGATGCTGAACATCTCGCGCTGTTGCTCTACGATCCGCCATACCTCGCTTAGGACGCGGCGCAACTCAAACATCCGAGTGAGCGCCTCTTGGGTTGGTTTGAGTAAGACCCGCTCATTTAGTTCATCGATCTCTTCATCGATCTCGGTCAAGATCGGGAAATAACCATCCACCATTGCGTCCACGATCACATAGAGAATGTATTCCGACGAATGGTGCTTAAAGTGGTTGCGGCCCAGCCGTTCGCGCACCGCTTGAATCAGCGGTTGGCAATGCTCATGTACTGTCACGATGTAATTGCCGCCGATGAAGATATCCAACTCATAAAACACGAATTTCGGTTTAACTTTGGCGATCACGTTGGTGATGATAAACAGGTGATCGGTGTATTCTTCTACTTTTGGGCGTTGATGCTGGTTATGGGTGTCCTCAATGGCCAACGGATGAAAGCCAAACACCGCTTGTAATTGCGCCATATCCTGATTATGGGGATCGCATACATCGATCCAGTAGATCGGCCCCTCAGGTTCAGTGGTCTTAATCATTTCGACAACTGCCTCCCAAGTGGACGGTTGTAACCCGTCGGCATCAAACGTCATCACATCCATACAGGCTCAATTCCCAAAGATCGGGCGGATCGCATCCGCTCTAACTAAGGCGCGCAACTGTTCGGCGCGCTGGATCAGATCTTGCAGCCAATGATCGGACGGAAGCATCGTTTGGATCTCCGGCACGGTCAACCAACCATATTGTGAATGTTCTTCACCGATCACCACTGCATCCGCTGTCGCACGGGCAAGGTATTTAAGGCCTTGGATCTCGTTTTCGGGGATCCATTCGCCGCGGTAAAAATGACTCGTGCCAAGGATTGCCTCCACTTCCACATCGAGTCCGATCTCCTCATAGACTTCACGATAGACAGCATTATCAAAACTTTCACCTTGATCGACTCGTCCGGTCACGCACTCCCAAGCGTTGGGCATATAGTCCTTTTGCGGAGAGCGCTGCAATAACAGGTAACGATCCTCAAATGGGTGACGCACTAAGACGATTACCGCGCACAAAAATCTTCCAACTGCCATGTTTGCTTCATCCTTTATTTGTACGATTCGATCAGCTTTTCGATTTGTCTATCAATGGTGCTATCGTCGGCGGCACTGGGTGCGATCAGATGCTCCGCGTCCAATTGATCCAAGGCGGCCAAAACAGCGACTCCGCGTTGCGCCCAAAGTTCGCGCTCCTGCTCATAGTCTTTGGTGTTCAATTTGCCTGTGGCGTGATCTTCATCCAGATCGCGGATGTTGCGTAAGATCCGCGCATAATAGATCTCTAAGCGTTCGCGTTGACGCGCCACGGTGGATTGTGGCACGAGGGCGCGCTGTTCTCGTCCCAACAGCGGGATCACGATCCACGCTAACACGATCGCGACCAATACCAGACTTACGATCAACCCGGCAATGCTCATCTTGGATCTCCTGTTAAAGCGCGTTCAATCGCGGCGGTGAGGGCGACTTCAGAGACCGCACCTTGAAAAAATGCGCTCACATCCCCGCTTGGATCGATGACAAAGGTCTCTGGGACACTCTGAACACCGTATTGATCGCTGATGCGTAAGCCGATGTCTGGGCCATTGAGATAGGTCAATCCAAATTGATCGATAAAACCTAAAGCGGCCCGTTCGGTATCGCGAAAGCCCACGCCCAATACCACCACGCCGCGATCGGCATAGGTGAGCGCGGTTTGTTGCAAGATCGGCGCTTCTTCACGGCATGGCTCACACCAACTGCCCCAAAAATTGACCACCACCACTTGGCCGCGATGTGCGGTGAGGTCAAAGAGGGCTTCGGAACGGTATAACGGTAAGCTGAAAGTGGGAGCGGGGCCGCTGATCGGCTTGCCGCGATGTTGACGTGCCAATTGTAATCCGACCACCACGATCACCGCCAAGACTCCGATCAATAAGACGATCGATCCGGGGGTGAGTCCATGACGCGGGGCGGGGGGGGTATCTTGTTCAAAACCGGGGATTTTGATCTCCATTGTTGTACAACCCTATTGCTTGTGAATAGGGTTGATTTTAATCGACTCACCCGTCGGTTTTCAATCAGACATTTTAAGTCTAATACATCACTTGCTTGCGTTAACGGCCATTTGAAAACAGAATAGGTGTTCACCATGTGCTAAATTTTTTTAAGCGCAACTGACCCCCTTTAAGCTGGATTAGCCTCCTCCCAACGCTGTAATACCATGAGTTTCTTCATCTAGTAATCAATAAATGTCAACTCAAGGTGCAATTTTGGGTTTCATCCGATGAGTTCACGAATGACTTGTTGCGCGGTCAAGGTGGCCTGATAAACACAATCCGGCAAACCGACTCCCCGATAAGCGCTCCCTGTCACCTTGATCCCCGGTGGCAGTTGCGACTCAATCAGATTGACCCGCTCTAAGTGACCAAGGTCATATTGTGGATTCGCCTTGATCCAACGGTAGATCCGATAGAACAAAGGCGGCGCGGTAATCCCCAAAATTGAAGCTAATTCGGCGCGTACTGTCCCTAACAGCGCCTTATCATCCAAGTTCATGGACTCCGGGCTACGTGCGCCACCAAAGAACACCCGAATCAACAGATGTCCGGTCGGGGCGCGTCCCTCAAATTTAAGCGATGACACGGTGATCGCATTAATCGGGCGCTGTTCATGGATCGGCACGACAATGCCGAATCCGTCCAACGCTTGCGGCAAGTCATCCGCACGAAAAGCGAATGAGATCGTGCCGGTGCTAAGGTAACGGATGCGTGCCAACTCTAGAGCGGCCGTGGGCGCAAGGTGACGTAGCAAACCCGCGCTCACATCGGCGGGAGTCGCTAGGATCACAGCATCGGCGGTCAGGGTGGTTTGATCGCTTAACGTGAGGCAATACCCCGACTGAATCGAAGTAACTGCGACGTTTAGACGCAAATCGGCTTGTAGTTGTGCCGTTAACGCTTCAATGAGTTGCCCTACTCCGCCGCGTAGAGATAAAAAAGGTGGGAGTGCGTCTTGATCTTTAGCACGGGAAGCGTTACGCCGCGCCGCGATCAGGCCGCGAATCAGGCTACCGTGTGATTGTTCAAGTTGACGAAAACGCGGGAAGGTCGCTAACAAGCTTTGCCGATCGGCTTCGGCGTTATAGATTCCAGACATCAACGGTTCAGCGATCTTATCGAGGGCCTCACGGCCTAAACGCCGTTGCACAAAGTGGGCTAAAGTTTCATCCGACGGATCAGCGCGGGGTGGGATTAACCAATCCAAGGCCATTCGCAATTTACCAAGCGGTGAGATCAACGGGGAGCGGATAAACGGCCAAAATTGGGTGGGCGCGATCAACATGACCCCTTCCGGCATTCGTACCCGTCGTCCGCGCTGTAATACGTACAAGGCGCGTTGTTCTGTGTTAATGGGGATCAAGTGATCAGTGAGTCGCAGTTCCCGCGCTAATTCAAGCGCCCAAGGCTTTTGTGTTAAAAAGGAGTCCGGCCCGGCTTCAATCAAGAAGTCACCGACTCGATCGGTCTGGACTTTGCCGCCCCAACGATCGGTTCGTTCCAAGACGGTGACAGCGATCCCGCCGTGTTTTTGTAAGGCCCAAGCCGCGCTTAATCCGGCGATCCCGCCTCCGACAATGACCACCCGTTTCATCTCAATTTCCCTTCAAAATAGTCCTCTAAAGCGGCGATCATACCGTTAAGACTCGCAACCCTAGCCACACGATCCACTCGCACCCCCAGAGCGCGGACAGTTTGTGCGGTGGGGCTACCGATGCACACAATCCCCACTTGGGCTAACCAAGCGCGTTCCCCGCCTTCCAACTCCAAGCGGCGCACCAAGTTTTCGGCGGTGGAGGAACTGGTGAGCGTGATTGCATCGATCTGACCTGCATCTAATTGACGGGCGAGATCGACTCCACCAACTCCGCAAATGGTGGTGTAAGCGGGAACGACTGTGACTGATGCACCTCGCATCCGTAAGCGATCGGCTAGTACGGGACGGGCGATCGCGGATTCGGGGATTAAGATCCGCATCCCTGCCTTGATCGGCAAGTGATCCGCTAAGGCCTCGGCGTGATAATCATCCGGTTGTGTTTGAATGGATCGCCCAAAGCGCTCTTGTACCGCCTTTGCGGTTGCCTCACCGATCACCGCGATCGGGATCGGGGGCAAAACCCGTTCCCCTAGCCGATCGGACAGGGCGATCACCGCGTTTACACTGGTGAACACGAGGTAATCGTAATCCTTTAACGATGCGATCGCCTGATCGAAGGCGGTTGGATCATCGGGGGAGCGGATCGCGATACATGGATATGAGATCGGAATCGCGCCGGAAGCGATCAACAAGTGATCCAACGCCGAGGCCTGATGCAAAGCACGGGTATTGACGATCCGTTTAGCGGTCAAGCTCATAACAAGGCCTGTGCGTCTTGATCAAACGCTTGTATCGCCAATGCGATCCCAGCCGCTAGGGCTGCGCCTTCGGAGTCAACGGGACCCTGCCAATTCACCTCTAATTTTGCCTGTTCTTGGGTGATGCGTCCGCTAAGGTGAAGCCAACCGTCGTGCCACTCCCCATACGCGCCGATTGGCACAGCGCATCCGCCGCCTAACCGTGCCAAAAAGGCCCGCTCCGCGATCACCGCATAGGCCGTGCGCCAATCATGGATAGGTGCGAGAACCTCAAGTATCGTGGTCTCATCGCGGCATTGTACCGCTAATGCGCCTTGCCCTGGCGCGGGTAACATCACGTCGGGGGATAAAACCTCGCTGATCGCATCCGATAAACCGAGTCGTTCTAAGCCTGCACATGCTAGGATGATCGCGTCATAATCTTTGGTGAGGGCCTTTCGCAGACGGGTATCGACATTGCCGCGAATGTCCTTAATCTGAAGATCGGGACGCAGATAACGCAGTTGCGCGGATCGGCGTGGGCTACTCGTGCCGATGATCGCGCCTTTGGGCAATGTCTCGAAGGTGTACCCTTGCGGACTGATCAACGCATCAAACGGATTAGCGCGAGGTGGAATCGCACCAATCTGTAGATCCGGTGGAGGTTCGGTGGGTAGGTCTTTTAGGCTATGCACGGCCAGATCGATCGATCCGGTACGTAAGGCCGCCTCTAATTCCGCAGTAAACAATCCCTTCCCACCCACTTGAGGGAGCGGGGTATCTAGAATCCGATCCCCGGTGGTGCTGAATACGTGAATTTCGGCCGAATGTGCTGAGAGCAATCCGGCAATATAATCGGTTTGCCAACGTGCGAGATCCGATCCGCGCGTGCCGAAACGTAAGTGCATCCTGATTTTCCTGTTGATTTTGACTGATTATAGTGCAGAATCTATAAAATTTAAGGGAAAATCTACCAAAATCTACAGGTAAGGTGTTTTCGGGATTTTGGCCCTTATCCCTGACTTTAGTCATAGTGGAGTTGCGTAAACCGTGCAGATCTCGTAAAGTAAATTGTTATCTGTTAATGGTGATTGAGATTAAACACATGATGATCACTAAACGTATATATTGGTTGACCGCGATCGTTATTTTGTTGAGTTTAACGCCTAGTGCTGTTTTTTCTGAGATCCGCGCTACGTTTACGGTCAACTCGACCTTAGATGCGTCGGATGCCAATATTGGTAACGGGTCGTGTTCCACGTCTACCGGGGTATGTACCTTGCGCGCCGCGATCGAAGAGGCGAATTTCACCACAGGCACAGACACAATTAACTTTAACATCGGTAGCGGTTTACAGACGATTACGCCAACTATCGGCGGCGGTTCGTTACCCATTATCAATCGGCCGGTCATCATCAACGGCACGACACAAAACGGTTATACCGGCACACCCATCATCCAGATCAACGGGGGCTTAACCCTCACGGGGGGAAACAGCACCGTGCGCGGCCTGATCGTCCGCACGATCCGTTTACAAACCAACGGGAATAATCTGATTTATAACAATTTCATCGGCACCAATGCGGCAGGTAACGCTGCTGGGGGCGCGAGTTTAACCGATGGGATCTTGATCAATAACTCCGATAACAACACGATCGGCGGAGATAGTTCAGGTGAGCGTAATGTGATCTCTGGTCATGATTTTAACGGAGTCACGATTCAAAATGACTCTACTGGAAATCGGATCATCGGGAATTACATTGGGCTTAACGCGGCCGGCACAAGCGCGATCCCGAATGAAGGATCGGGGGTCTTGATTACCAGTGGAAATAACTTTGTAGGTGGGAACACCAGTGAACGCAATGTGATCTCTGGCAATGTGTCGCATGGGGTCAATCTTGGTTCAAATCCGAACAATGAGGTTCGTAACAATTATATTGGCACCAACGCCGCAGGGACTGCTTCGATTCCCAACGGGGGCAACGGAGTCAACATCGCATCGGATAGTAACGATGTTATCAGCAATGTGATTTCCGGTAACGGTGGGCTTGGGATCGATTTATCAGACAGCGAATCAAGCGTGATTGACGGCAACACGATCGGCTTAAACGCGGCTCGTAACGCGGCGCTTGCCAATAACAACGGCGGGATCTCCATCCGTGCTAATGTGACATCAGCGCAAATTGTGAACAACGTGATCAGCGGCAATTTTCGCGATGGGATCAATAATAGCGGGGATAACGTGGTTATCACGGCCAATCGGATCGGCACAAATAGCAGTGGTGCAAACTTGGGTAATGCGGGTGATGGGATCGAGGTGACGTTTAATGCAAATAACACGACGATCGGTTTCCATGCCAGTGCCAGTGACGCAACCACCAATACGATCGCATTTAACGGTGGGGATGGGATTCGGATCTCTACCTCCAACAATCATCAGATCTTTCAAAACAGCCTCTATCAAAATGGGGGGTTGGGGATCAATCTCACGACAGCGATCATTGATCAGGTGACACCGAATGATAATGGCGATGGAGACACAGGGGGTAACAACTTACAAAACTATCCGGTGATCACCAATGTGACGTTTAGCGGCGGTAGTGTGACGATTACCGGGACGCTCAACAGCGCACCTAGCACCAGTTATCAGATCGATTTTTTCTCCAATAGCGCCTGCGACCCGTCGGGTCATGGTGAGGGAGAAGATTATTTTGGGCGGGTGACCACTAGCACCAATAGCAGCGGTAATGGGACATTCAACGCGACGTTTAGCGCGCCTGCGGATCGGATCATCACTGCAACCGCACGTCAAGGCAACCATGTTTCCGAATTTTCGGCGTGTTGGCAAGAGTCGATATTACGGAATGGTGGCTTTGAGGCGGATGTTGATCCAGCAGATGGGTTGGCTGATTTTTGGGGCATTCGCAATGGTACAGCTGAAGCACGGGTGTGTAGCGGGAGTATTGCACGCACGGGATCGTGTGCTTTTGAGTTTAACGGGAGTGGTGCAACCGAAGATAGCATCCTTCAACAGCGGTTAGATCTTAGCACGGTGACGTTGACGACCGGGGACACTTTGGTTTTTACGGGTTTTGGACGGGCGAGTGGAAGTCCGAATTTCCGCACACGGATCGTGATCAACTATTCGGACGGTAGCATTCAACGCGCTCAATCCCGCTTTGGGACGGTGACAGCGGCGTATGTCCCATTAAACGATCCGGTGACTGGTTTACCATTGTCGATAACGTTGACGCGATCGGATGTGGTTCAAGTGCGTGTCTTGTTTTGGAGTCGTAATTCGAGTGGTCGCACATATTTTGATGACTTAAGATTAGCGCGAAACCCCTCAACTCGTAGCCCATTAAGCGATTCTGACTTGATCCCGATGCCGTTGGGGTTGGAAACTCCGACAACTCCAAATGATTTAATCCCAATGCCTTAAGGGTAAAAAAAAGCAAGCGGTACTCATCAGGTGTGAGTACCGCTTTGTCATAAGAATCAAAAAAGGGAGATAAAGAGAGAAGGGAGTACAGAGCAAGGGGGGAGAAGAAAGAGGGACAAACAGGTTGGCAGCGGCGTACTCTCCCACCTCGTTACCAAGGCAGTACCATCCGCGCTGGCAGGCTTAACGACCGGGTTCGG
>JALOOG010000023.1 GCA_025454525.1 Anaerolineae bacterium
ATCGTCGGATTGGTGGAGCGGATGCTCCGGCTTAAACGAGAACACGCGGAACATAGCGACCTGTTAAGCGATCGGCGGCATGAATTGGCGGAAGAAATCCGGCGAGTGGATGGGAAAATCGACGCGGCGGTGTATGGGCTGTATGGGCTAGAAGCGGATGAGATCGCGCTGATTGAGGGAGTGTGAACCGATGGAATTAGAGCAGATCCTGAAAGCGATTGATGGGTTGTCGTTGGAAGATCGTCAACAGGTGTATGAGTATTTATCAAGAGACCACCCAGCACCGGAAGCGATCGATGTAGAGCGGATCAAAACCTTATTCGCTGAATTGCGTGATGGGTTCAGCGAAGCAGATTTAGAGGCATTAGAATGGGCGATGAATGTGGAAGAAATCCGGCGAGTGGATGGGAAAATTGACGCGGCGGTGTATGGGCTGTATGGGCTAGAAGCGGATGAGATCGCGCTGTTGCGTCCAACCCCACCCTAGCCCTCTGGTGTGCGTGGGGCAAAAAATAGCCCTACGACTACTTCCTGATATTTACTACTGGACGGGTTTTATCTACCCGTCCAGTAAACTTCACCGATCTAGGTCTCGTTCGTTTCTACTTGTGTTGGCACGCGCCGATATACCCGTGCTAACAACCCCAACGCGGGTGATAAGATCAGCGCGCTCATCAGAATTGCGCCCCGCAACGATTGATTACCTACTAAGCCGATCGGCGGCCCACCGACCGCTTGACCGATCGCATCTGTCTGACTCTGCATCGATAACACGGTCGCACGCACGTTAGAGTCGATGTTAGCGTTTGTCCATGTACCAAGAATGGGGCCGATCAAGGTGCGCGCTAACACAAAAGTGAAATACATGCTGATCGCGATCATAAACGTCACCGATAACCCGTAACCGATCATCGCGATCACCATCACCGCTGTAAGGATCAACAGGACGCGAGTCATCGCACGCGGGTTATTTAAATCCACCCGTCGCCGCACGATCTCAGTACCGATCACCCCAAAGAACATATCGATCACCCCGATCACGCCAAACCACACGATCGGCTCAAAGTTGCCGATCGCGGGCAGCCCGATATTGGTGAGTAGATGGGCTTGCCACAAACGATCCCATCCTTCACTGAACAATCCAAAGAAGATGCCGACTCCGATGATGCTCAAGAGCGTTGGACGGGTGCGGATCACCGCGATGCCTTCGCGAAAGGTATGGGCCATCTTTTGCCAGGTGTTGCGATCCGCCTGTGGAGTGGGGTTAAATCCGTTTTCTGGCATCACGATCACCATCAAGACGGTGAGGGCGAGGTAGATGCCTGCACCGATGAGTATTGGCAACGCCAGATGAAGGCTACCTAATGTCACGCTTAAGATGATGCCAACGACGGAAACCGACATCGAAATTTGACTCCCGCGGAGGAACGCTTGCCCTGTTCGCGCTTGTCCCACCTCATCTACCAGCCACGCATCATACGCGCCACTGGTGAAGGTATAACCGATCCCCCATAAGGCTGAACCTAAGAGGGCTAACTCAAACACTGGGAACAACCCGATCAACAAAAACGCGATCCCGATGATCCCAAACCCGATGATCACCGAGATGCGGCGGCTGTAGAGATCGGCGACGATCCCGGTAGGGATCTCAAATACCATGATCGCGACCTCTAACGCGGTGCCAAGTAACACCAATTGCAACGGGTTTAACCCGATCACTTCAATTTGATAGATCATCCAAGTGGTGAAGATCGTCGCACTTGCGAGACTCGCTAAGGCCGCTTGTATCAAGTGGACGCGATACGCATCAATAGGACGGAACATAAAGACTCCCTAAGGTTGTGTTGTGAAGCGAAAACTGCTATGAAATCCGAGAATCAAAAACAACACTCGGTACGGGATCGATGCGAGGGCTTACATCACATGCTCATGAGGGAGCAGTGTAGCAGTGTATTTAGGAGTATGGACAAACGAGGAAAACGCTAACTCGGGCAGATGACTCGTTATTACTCCGTACCCACGCGCAACACGATCAACGTTAAGCAGACTGACATCGAGGCACTCCTTAGAGTTGGATAAATACGCTGTTAAATAGTGTAAAACACATCTCAAAACAGCACAAGAGGTCAATTTTGTTCTTGTACACCGTTGTTTGATCTGTTACGATGTTTCCCATTGTATCTTTCTCATCACCGTAAAGGAGGTTTGATCATGGGTCTGCTAACATCCTCGATCTCCGATAGCGGTTGGATCTGGTTTACGGCGTAATTTCCGCGTTCCTTATCAAACCCGCTATCCCGATTTTGCTGCGATCATCCCCCTGTTGATCGCTCTTTTCTGATCGTGTGTGCTGGTTTTGAGGAAAAAGCCTCTTGTCACTTCCAATTAAAAAATACCTTGCCTACTATCGGCCGTATCGTCGTTTATTGTTGGCAGACATCGCGTGCGCGGTGATCGTGGCCGTGATCACCTTGATCTTACCGTTGATTGCCCGCGCCATGACCGAATATGCGCTTAATCAACAAATGGTGGTTGATCCCACCCCCCTGTATTTCATGGGGTTTGTGATGACGGCCCTGATTGCGATTCAAACGTTATGTAATACCTTTGTCGATTATCAAGGGCATCTGATGGGGGCGTTGATCGAAAGCGATCTGCGCGTTGAATTGTTCGATCACTATCAATCGTTGTCGTTTCGCTTCTACGATGAACACCACACCGGGCAATTGATGTCTCGTCTTACACATGATCTATGGGCGGTGTCGGAGTTGTATCATCATGGGCCAGAAGAAGGGATCATTGCGATCTTAAAATTTAGCGGTGCGTTTATCCTGCTGCTGATGATCCATGTCCCGTTAACCTTGTGCCTATTTGTCTTTTTACCGATCATGGGGCTGTATTCGCTGTACTATAATCGTCAGATGAACGCCGCCTTACAGCGCAGCCGTCAACGGATCGGCGATGTCAATCGACAGGTTGAAGAAACCTTAGCCGGAATCCGTGTGGTGAAGTCATTCACCAATGAGTCTCTAGAACGCGAGAAATTTGATCGCGAAAATCGGCGTTTTGTCGAAAGTCGAAAAGACGGTTATCGGAGTGAGGCCTACTTTTATGCGGGGATCGGTGTGTTTACCCAGATGCTTACCGTGGTGGTCATCAGCTTAGGCAGCGTCGCGATCTTGACGCAATCACTCACCCCCGCCGATCTTGTCACCTATCTGTTATTTGTTGCGATCTTGATCGATCCGATCCAAAAGTTCACCAACCTTGCCCGCTTGTATCAAGAGGGGATTACCGGCTTACAACGCTTTCATGAGATCATCACGATCTCACCAGAGATCCAAGATCCCCTTCATGCGATCGAATTGGGCCGCGTGCAAGGTCAAATTGAGTTGATCGGCGTGACCTTTCGTTATCAAGGTGATCAAGCGGAGGTCTTGCGTGAAGTCTCATTCACGATCCAAGCGGGGGAGTCTATCGCTTTGGTTGGGAGTTCAGGCGTAGGAAAAACAACGCTCTGCTCGTTGATCCCACGCTTTTATGAGGTGACGACGGGTGAAATACGGATCGATGGTATCCCGATTCAAGCGGTGAGTTTAGCCTCGTTACGACGCAACATTGGGATCGTGCAACAGGATGTTTATCTCTTTAGCGGCACGATCTACGAAAACATTTGCTATGGTCAACCCAACGCCACGGATGAGCAGATCATCGCGGCGGCGAAAAAAGCCAATGCCCATGACTTCATCATGACGCTACCCCATGGTTATCACACCGAGATCGGTCAACGTGGAGTCCAGTTATCAGGTGGGCAAAAACAACGTTTGAGCTTGGCGCGGGTATTTCTAAAAGACCCGCCTGTGATCATTTTGGATGAAGCCACCAGCGCGTTAGATTATGAAAATGAGCGCGTGATCCAAGAATCATTAGGGCTTTTGGCGCAAGATCGCACGATGATCGTGATCGCGCATCGTTTATCCACGGTCAAAAATGCGGATCGCATCGTGGTTTTGACCGATCAAGGCATTAGTGAACAAGGCACCCATGATGACTTGATCGCAATTGGCGGACGTTATGCCACACTCTATCAGGCACAATTAGACCTCTAACCCAGATTTGGCGCGGTTGATCTTGTCCCGACCGCGCCAAGGGTAGATCTTGCGTTAGGGCTGCTTTCCCACTAGAGTTAGCATCCATTTTGATCGCACACAATAGGTAAACAAGAGATGATCTTAAAATTCACCACCAGCATCGGAGCGCGCATTTATCGCCTTCCGTTGATGGTTTTTCCGAATGGTTTCATCGGTTACAGTTATTTGATCTTGGATCTGGATGTGCCGACTTTGGTGGACACGGGATCGGGTTACGATCAAAGTAATCAGATGTTGTTAGAGGGGATCGAGGCGGTGCGAACCGAGTTCAACGAGTCGATCACATTGACCGATATTCAGCGGATCATCGTGACGCATGGGCATGTCGATCACTTTGGGGGTGTGGCGTTTATCGCGGAGCAGACTGGCGCACAAGTTGGGATTCACGAATTGGATCGGCGGGTGTTGACTGCTTACGAGGAACGGGTGATCGTGGCGACCAAAGACCTTCGCGTGTACTTGGATCGTGCTGGAATCCCACAACAACACCGCCAAAATTTGATCGATATGTACGGATTCGCTAAGCGGCATGTGCGTTCCGTTCATGTTGATTTTAGCCTTGATGAGGACACCGAGATCGCTGGAATGCGCTTTATCCATACACCGGGGCATTGTCCGGGGCAAGTGTGCATCCAATTAGGCGATACATTATTAAGCGCCGATCACATTTTATCGCGCACGACTCCACATCAAGCGCCGGAAAGCATCACTCATTACACCGGATTAGGGCATTATCGCGACTCGCTTCGCAAAGTGGCCCATTTGGACGGGATTCAACTGGCCTTAGGGGGCCATGAAGACCCGATCAGCGATTTTTATGGGCGGATTACCGCGATCCAACAAAGTCATGAGCGCAAACTAAATCGGGTGATAGATCTGATCCGCGATGCTCAACGCCCGTTGGCGATCGCGGAGATCACGGAACGGATGTACCCCGATAAAGACGGTTATGAGGTGCTATTAGCCTTGGAAGAATGCGGCGCGCATGTCGAATATCTTTATCAGCATGGTCAGCTTTCTGTGTCGAATCTGGCAGAGGTGGAGCGAGAAGACAACCCTGTGTTGCAATACGAATTGAGTCGTTAGCGGTTTAGTGTTGATTTTAGCCGTGTCGGTGAGCGTGATGTATGGTAAAAGGTTAAGTAAGGGTAGGGTTTAACGGCTCATAACAGCTTTTTCTTTCTTTTCGGTCAGTAAGCTCAAAAAAACACCTTACCTTATGGAGACACACCACCCCCACATCACGCGGGCCGATTCCCACCCATGTATGGGGGTTGGACGCAAGAAATTTTTCTGTACCTACTTCTGTGGTTCAAAGCTTTCCCAGAAGCTTTTCCATACCTATGCAATTTCCGCATCAATTTGAATCTTCTAACGCAAAAGTGGACAAATGTTACGACTTTTTCGCTCATCTGTACTAAGATGACCCTATCGTTATTCGATCACGAACGGAGCGCATGAGCATAGAGATCTTTTTCAAGCGTGTGAATTTTTAAATCTAACGTGCTACCGCCGCACTTGCCGCCGTACTGTAGCGATTGCGACCTTTGATTTTTAATGTTGACCGGTTTTCATGAGGTGGACTGTGAAAAAGTCAGATCTTTTTGGTAGAATACCCGCGTCAATGTCTATGACTCATGAGGAACTATGATCGACGTTAATCAACTTCGCAAAGGCACTACCTTCACCGAAGACGGTGAACTCTTTAAAGTGTTAAACTATAGTCACAACAAATCGGGACGTGGCAACGCCACAGTTCGCGTACAGGTTCGTAATCTGCGTTCGGGTGCAACGTTTGAAAAAACCTATTCCTCTGGGAATCGGGTAGAAGATGTGCGCCTAGACAATACCGAAGTCGAATTTTTATATGATGACGGTGAATTTTTAACCTTTATGGACACCGAAACCTACGAACAACCACAAATGCGCCGTGATGTGTTCGGGGATGATGTGTACTACCTTCAGGAAAACATGAAATTAAAGCTCTCTAGCTATAACAGCGAGATCATTGATTACGAACTGCCCACCAGTGTTGAGCAGAAAGTTGTCGAGTCCGAAATGGCTATCGCGGGTGATACCGCTAACAATCCAACCAAAAAAGTAACGACTGAAACCGGCCTTGAAGTGCGCGTCCCGATGTTTGTCAACGTGGGTGACACGATCCGCATCAAAACCGAAGACGGCAGTTACATGACCCGCGTTTAGGTCAAGTGAAGTAGTGTCGCGTCGCTTCAAGATATTAGGGGCAAGGGGAGATCCCCTTGTCACTTCTGCATGGATCCTACCCCCACCAATCGCTCAACGAGGATACTTATGACCAATTTGGATACACCAGAATTTGCAGTACCTGTCGAAAAACGTATTCCGACCAACGATTATCCCGCTCACATGCAGCCGATCCCACCTTCGCGCATGTTTGAGATCAAAAACGCGCTGGATCGTTACGTCGCTAACACCGGCGCAGGCGCAGTGACCTACGATGCTTCTCAAGGCGATGGCGGAGCGAGTCTGCCCGGTGTGCCACCAGAGTTATTGATGCGAGCCGCAGAATTACACGTCAAACACGGCACCGGTTACGATCAACCCTTCGGCACAAAACAATTTCGCCAAGTGACCGCGGAAAAGTATTGGCAATTAAACGCTGCTTCAGGGTGGACTCCCGAAAACATCATCTTCACGCAAGGCGGACGCGATGGGCTAAATAAGGCCTATAACGCGATGATCTCACTCGGACATGGGCGCATTGGCGATCTGTTGGTGGTTTCGCGTGTGCCGTGGATCACCTACAATTGGGGGCCTTATGGGATCGGCTTAAATGTGTTACGCGCCCCCGGTCAACCCAGTGAAGGTTGGCGTTATACCCCCGACTCGATCCGCGCAACCGCACAATTTGCCCAACAACACGGTTATCAGATCGCGGGGCTTGTGATCACCTCACCCGATAATCCCACTGGCCGCACCACGCCGCTTGAAGAACAGATCGAATTAGCGCACGCCGCATTGGATAGCGGATATGCTTTTGTCCTGTTTGATTGGATTTACCATTGGGTGACAGACGGCGGGCCGTCCGACATCAACACCGTTTTACAAGCGTTTGACAAAGATCAACGGGAGCGTTTGATGTTCTTAGACGGTCTCACCAAAAGCCTCGGCGGATCAAACGTGCGAAGCGGACATCTGGTTGCGGGCAGCAAGGTGATCAAACACATCAATGGACAAGCCTCGCATGGGGTTGTCCCGTCTTACTTCGCTCAGGCGGTGGCAATCGCCGCATATGAGATGGGTATGGGTGAGGCGGCCAAGACGATCCTTGAACCCACTAAACAGAGTCGCCATATCCTACGGGCGGCCTTAGAGCGTGAAGGCATCCCGTTTATCATGGGTGATGGTTATTACGCCTTTATCGACTGCACACAATACATTGAAGCGGGCAAAGCATCTGGCAAGTTATCCCTGTTAGACGGTGCGATCGATAGCGCCTCGTTAGGGGGCTATTTAGGGGAAACTTTCGGTATCACCGTTGTACCGGGTGTGTATTTCTCTGAGGCGGGCGCGAATTGGGTACGCTTTAGTTATGCCTTGCCCCCGGAGATCACGACTCAAGCGGTGGAGC
This sequence comes from Anaerolineae bacterium, assembly GCA_025454525.1. Classification (GTDB taxonomy): domain Bacteria; phylum Chloroflexota; class Anaerolineae; order Aggregatilineales; family Phototrophicaceae; genus JALOOG01. The sequence goes on from JALOOG010000023.1 coordinate 7,765, forward strand.
GCCTGTTTGAGGGACTAAAATCGCTCTTTTAAGTTTAGGATGAAGAAGGATCAAAGATAGAGATGACCACGCCCACCCATAAACCACCCCAACTTCGCTTAGAAGTGCCGGCCAATCTTAGCGCGATCTACGCTAACGCTGTGGTGATCACCCAAACCCACAGCGAGATCTTTCTGGACTTTGTGCAGATCATCCCGAATAACCCGAATGCCCGTGTCCAGACTCGGATCGCGATGACTCCGGCCAATGCCAAGCTGTTTTTACAGGCGTTGGAGCAGAACTTGGATCGTTTTGAGGAAAAACACGGAGAGATCGATCTGCCCCCCAAGCCACAAAGCCTTGCGGATCTGCTCTTTAATCCGCTAAAGCCAGAGGAATAAGGGGTGATGGAAGCCCTGTATCAAATCACGCAAGGGATACGTGAGGTCTTAGGTGAAAAAGATGCTGCCCGTGATCTGGCGGTGCGTCGCTCACGCGAGTTGATCCGCCATTGTTCGGAGTGTATTCGGGCAGTGCATCGGCGTGAATGGGATGAGGTGGATCGTAAGTTAGCGGTGATTCAGAGTGCCGGTGAGGAAATGCGGGCCGGCGTTGCTGGACATCCCGATTTGTATCATACCGGTTACACACAAGACGCATTTAAAGAGTTAGTTGAGGCGCATATCACAGCGGCGATCATCCGCGATCAAACCCTCCCGACTCCGGCGTTGTTGGGTGTGCCGTCCTCTACTTATCTTTTGGGGATGGCCGAAGCGGCCACCGAATTACGCCGCTTTATCTTAGACCTGATGCGCCTTGATGTGAGTCATAGCGCCGAGGCCGAGCGGTTGTTAACTTGGATGGACGCGATCTATGAGGAATTAGTCACTTTCGACTTTCCCGACGCGATCACCTATGGCTTACGTCGTCAAACCGATGTGGTGCGTGGGGTCTTAGAACGGACACGCGGCGATCTGACGACTAGTTTACGTCAACAACGCTTACAAGATGCACTGCAACGTTTAGAGTCGCGATTATAAAGGAAGTGTTCCGCTTTCCTAAAACAATAGGAAAGCGGACACCCTTTAGCGTAAGAACATCATCAACGGGTCAATCAGACCGCTCCGGATCTGTGACCAACCTGGGAAAGTCGGATTCGCCGAAGCGCGCAATTCCAGATGGAGATGCGGCCCGGTGGAGTTACCGGTGTTACCATTTGCGCCGATCTGTTGGTTGGCGGTCAGCGTTTGATTGGCGTTCACAGAGCGATATTTGAGGTGGGCATACATCGCATAGATGTGCCACCCCCCGAATCCCAGTGAAGCGAGTGTATTTTGGGTTGCGCTTGGCAATTGATCATGGGTATAGCGCACGATCACAAAATGGCCGTAGCCGAACGCCCAATTCGGATCGTTAAAGATCCGCGTGTCCCCTAAGCTAAAGCCGTGCATCAGGGTACTGGGCCGATCCGGCACGCAATTTTTACAATCCATCACCCGCACGACGAGACCTCCCAGAGGCCCTGCGAACATGGGTTCACCGTCGGCCCCACCGTAATCGACCCCATCATGGCCATTGGGGCCCTGATACCCGCGCACAAACACGTATTTATCCATCGGAACGGGATAGAGACGTGAACGATCATAAGCGATATTGCGGGTGGTGACGGGAGTCGTCGGTGGTGTTGGTGTCGGAGGGGTGACAGGGGGTGGGGCGGTGGTAGTCGGAGGTGTGGTGACAGGGGGGGACGTGGTGATGGTCGGAGTCGGAGGTGTGGTGACAGAAGGGGGCGCGGTGGTAGTCGGAGTCGGAGGTGTGGTGACAGTAACGGTTGTGGCCGGTGTCTCTACTTTGACGGTTTCCGGTGTAACGGTGACAGTTGTATCCCCCGTTTGCACGACAACTTGTGGGCGCTTGTTCGCATCACGAGCAAAGGTAAAGGCATGAGTCGGTGTGGGGATTACCCCGTAACCCCATTGGGTAAAATCGCCAGAGATACCAACGACATGGCCGCGTACCCATCCCTCTTGACCGTTGGGAAAACGCAACTTAAACCATTGGTAAATCCGTGAGCGATCAAAGTCATCCGGGGTTTTATTCACATCTGGTTGAATATCCAAGACCGCTAAACGTGTCATGCCTTTGACGGCTTTAAACGTCAAGGCTGGAAACGTGGTTCCGGCCCCACTTCGCACTGTAAACTCGCTGATCTTATTGTTGGGATCCAATAATCCTAAAATGTCTGCAAAATGGCTCATGGCCAACCCCCCATTGTGAAGTAACTTAAACACCTTCAATCATGACAAGCGTTGTCTATTCGTGCAAATTTAGAAAATGATGACACCAAACACGCCGAACAACACGATACCAGGGATAAACGCAATGCCCGCCTTAACGATTTAGAAAATGATGACACCAAACAAGCCAAACAACACGATACCAGGGATAAACGCAATGCCCGCCTTGACGATATTGAAGTTATACGATGCAGCCGTGGTCTTTACCGCTTCATACGCGGTTGAAAAATTCAAAAGCGCGACTCCACCCGTTGCCAATAATAAGAATGAGCCACCATTTGCTTCAAACGCAAGAATCACCAAGAGACCGCTTACCAACAAAATCCCTAATGCGCGAGTCATGATCACGGTTGCGATCATGTGTATGTAATACGGTAATCGTCCTACGCCGCCAAGGATTGTAGCGATCACATGGCCCGCCAATGCGGTTAAAAAGGTAATGGTTAACATGATGCCGGTCGTGATCAAAGCTGTGGGGATCACCTCAACAAAACTGGCGTTTCTTAGATTGGTCGCAGTACCGAACAAATTCGGATCGGGGATAAATTCGGTAAAGCGGATCGGTTTACCTGAGGAGTCGTTCTCAAGCGAGATGTAGACTTGTGGGAAAGTGTCTGCTGCTAAACGACCTTCGGCGATCGCATCATTCACAGCGGTGAGATTCGCCTCATACGCCCTAAGATAACGTTTGGACATCTCGATCGTGACAAACAACAAGATCATCGCACCGATGATCAATAACCCTGCAAACAAGGCATAATCAAAGATCACATCGCGCCATGACCCTTTCGCGATCTTCTCGTTATGTTGATCGATCTCTTTTTGGAGTTTTTGACGGCCTTCCCGCTCAATCGCATTTTTAAATTCGCCTTTATCCGTCAACTTAGCGAAGGCCTCATCGGTGTCAATGCCGGTGACGTTCTGTACGACGCTGATAAAATAGGAATCATAACGCAAATTCGGGTTGACTTTCATCGCTTCAGCCAAGATCTTCATCGCTTTGGCGCTATTGCCATTTAGGTGCATGGTCAAAGCGGAATTGACGATCTGATTAGCGCGTTGCTCCTGATCCGCCGTCACTTTGACAGGAGGCGGGGGTTTCGGTTTGTCGGTTTTGCCTTTGTCGGGCGCTTCAGGGGTTTTGATCTCGCCTAATTGTTGTCGGATGTAAACTCCGGCCTTCCGTGCCAATTCACGGATCTCTGGATCGGGATCATCCTCGCACATCAAGGCAAGTTTTTTCAGTGCATCGCGATCCAATTCCCGCGCCACGCCCTTCACCGCTGCTTTACGCTTAGCGGGATCACGGTCATTTAACTGTTTTAGATGTTCTTTGCCCATACCCGCTCATTTCACTAAAAAATGATTGCATCATCAGGATAACATAAGCTCATCTTGCCAAGTGTTAAAACTGTTCACAGATCACAGACTTGTAAGCTTAGAACGCGGCCACTTGTCCATCTTTGCGCGGGTCACTGCCTCCAAATAAGACACCCGTTTCGGGATCGCGATAGATGATATGGCCATCTCCGAATAGATTACGCCCGCGTCCTGTGATCGGTCGGATCGGATGCCCTAATTCTGCAAGGCGTGCCATGGTTTTCAGGGGAATGCCGTCTTCTAAAGCCAACACGCTATGACCTGTGCCGTCCATCAAACACCAACGCGGCCGATTAAGTGCTTCTTGGGGATTTAGGTGATCGTCGATCAGGGCATTGATCACTTGAAAATGGCCTTGGGGTTGCATAAACCCACCCATCACCCCAAAGGGAGCGTACAAGGCCCCCTCTTTCACCGCTAAACCGGGGATGATCGTGTGATACGGACGTTTACCCCCTTGTAAAACGTTCGGATGAGCAGGATCAAGCTCAAAGTTTGCACCGCGATTCTGCAAAAATACCCCCGTTCCTTGAGCGACGATCCCCGTCCCAAAGCCCATATACAGGCTATTGATAAACGAACAAGCATTGCCTTCACCGTCCACGACGCACAAGTAGATCGTATCTGATCCGCGTAAAGGTGCGCCATAAGTAGGGGGGAGCATGGCGCGTTCCGGTTGGATCAAAGCGCGCCGTTGTGCTAAATACCCGGAATTTAATAGATCGTCCGTCGGCACAGTTTGATAAGCAGGATCGGCGATATATTGACGGGCATCGGCAAACGCTAAGCGCATGGACTCGACCATCAGATGCAAACGTTCCGGCGAGTCCCAAGGCAAATCGGCTAATGGGAGATCACGGGCGATGCCCATCGCGATCAAGGCCGCTAACCCTTGTCCATTCGGGGGGCATTCGTACACTGTCACCCCGTGATAATCGATCGCGATCGGGATTTCCCATGTGGAATGATGCGATTTGAGGTCATCATGCGTCATCAGTCCGCCTTGTTCTTGGATCGTGGTGATGATCGAATCTGCCACTGGCCCCGTATAAAACGCGGCCGCTCCCCCTTCGGCGATCGCTTGGAAGGTATTTGCAAGTCCCGGTAAGCGCATGACTTGGCCGACTCGTGGCGCACGTCCATGCGGTAAATACTCCTCTGTATGAGGACGACTGCGTAAAAAGGTCTCTGATGCTTGCCATGATGAACCGAACACGGGCGCAACCGGATAACCTTCACGGGCATAGTGGATCGCGTCTCTCAACACCTCTTTTAGGGTCATCCGTCCGTGTCGTTGTAAGAGATCTTGCCAACCCATTACCGCGCCTGGGACCGTGATCGCATGGGCGCTCCGTTCAGGGATCGATCCGGTGATGCCCAATTGTGTGAGCGTCTCCACATTTAAAGCGGATGGAGCGCGTCCACTGCCATTTAAGGCGCTCACCGTGTTGGTTTTTGCCTCATAAAATAAAGCGAAACAATCTCCACCGATGCCCGTAGAAGCGGGATCAGTGACATGCACGACTGAAGCCGCAGCGATTGCTGCATCCGCAGCATTGCCCCCTTGCCGTAGGATCTGTAACCCGGCCTCGGAGGCTAAGGGGTTATTGGTCGCGACCATCCCCCGCCGTGAGACCACCATGGAGCGCCGTGAATTAAAGTCAAAGCTCATTTGTTTCATCGTGCGACCTTTCAAGGGTAAATCAAAAGCGATCCTATGTTGAGCGGATCGCTTTGATCATGACTTGGAATCGCCGAAAAACCAAATAATTTACGGGTTGGGGGGCGCGGGCGCTTTCGGTTTGGTCATCGTGGGGGCGCGTTTAAAAATAAACGTGTTGCCATTATCCCCCGTAGCTACTCCGACCATTTCCCAACCTTGCGTTCCAACTAAGTTCATCACTTCGGCCAAGTTTTTGTTTTTCAGTTCCGGTTGCATCACCCCATTCACATAAAACTTGGTAGTGCCGTAATTGCGAGAAGACTCTAAGGTCAAATATTCCCAGCGCTGCATAGCGTTTTATCCTTAGTTCAACAGATAACGGTTCTATTTTAAGGGATTTTAACCGATCAACGGCTAGGACTTTTGATTGACAAAGTAATATTCATATTCCATGTGGTTTGCTGTCCAACGGGCCTGTTCTACCCCATGTAATCGCTCTACTACATACAACGACATATCGATCCCCGCGGAGATCCCCGCCGAAGTGATTACCTTGCCATTATCTACGTAACGCTCACCCCGGCATAACGTCACGGTGGGATCGGCGGCTTGCAATTCTTCAAAGGCGGTGTGATAGGTGGTTGCGGAAAGCCCCTGTAGAAAGCCCGCTTTAGCCAACATTAACGCCCCTGTGCAGACCGATAACACCAACTCCGCGTTTTGCCCTTGCTTCTGAATCCATTCGATCAGATTAGGATTGTTCATGGCAGTGCGCGTCCCGCGTCCACCTGGGACAAGGATAATATCCGCCGTGGGCGCATCAAGGATCGTATAACGTGGCAATACGGTTAACCCATTACGCGCTACTACTGGGCGATGATTCTCCGCCACAAGATACACCTGAAATTGTTCCTGATCGGTTTGTGGATCGCGAGTGACGGCGAATACCTCAAACGGCCCACAAAAATCCAACACTTCGACATCATCAAAGATCAAAATTGCTAATTTGCGTGGCATTTTCTCCGCTCCTTATGGTTTTTGTAGGACAAATACCGAATTTCCGGCGATCGCATAAAGAATCCCGCGCCCTTGACCGGGATCGACGGCCACCCCTGATAGCGTTGAAAAGCGATCCTCGTCAAAGATCCGGTAGCTTGCCCGAAACGTGCCGGATAAACTCACCTCGTAGATCGTGCGTGTCTCGCGATTGATGATATACAATGCCAAGCCGATCGGGTTCTCATCCAAGAACATCGCTTGCGCGGCGCTGATCTCTTGGCCGGGGGGAAGCCCACCATAGACAAATTCTTGACGCGCCCCGCTTAAATAACGCAATACGGTGCCGTCATTTAACAGCACATGCACAACCCCCTGTTCATTGATCGCAAAATCCACCGCGTTCCCAATGCTAGAGAGGTTTTGACCGGTAAAATATTCACGGCCAGCACTGGCATACGTCCCCGCAGTTCGATCATACCGCCAGATCTGATTTTCTGCTGGATCAAGGATATACAAGCGATCATCGCTGCCCCAAGTGGTGATGGCGATCGGGTTGCCCCACAATTCTTCGCCTAACAAGGCTTGAGCGCGACAATTTTGGGTGAGGCGACTTGGACATTCGATCAACACACCATTCCGATCTAAGGCGTAGATCGAGTCGTTGACTTGCGAAAAGGTGATGTCGATGATCTCGCTGATCTGAAAGCCGTCTAAAGTTGCCCCCCGTCGCATACTCACAATCGGATTAGGCAAGCGAGAATATGATTGCCCATTGGCGGCCAAAATCGCCTGATACACTTGGCTATTCGTGCCGTCCAATAAGTATAGATCTAACCCGCGCAAAACGATCCGTTTGAGCGATGCACCGGGAATCGGATCAAGCTGAATGGGCGTGACGCGAGTCACAATATTGATCTGATCGATCACCCCTTGTCCCTCAAGGATCAAGGCGGTGATCGTGGCATCTCCGGGTCGCAAGGTCTCGCAACGGCGGGCAGCCTCCATGACCGCATCCCAAGTGGAGAGCCGTCCGCCGGGGTTACTGGAGGGAATCCCACGGGCTGTCTCTGCAACGCGGTTTAGCTCTTGCATACACTGTTCATAAGCGCTATCCCCTGTGCTAGAGACCCATAACGTTACAACCAGTGAGACGATGATGATCGGGATCAAGATCACGACTCCGGTAGCGATTGGGAGTGTGTACCAACGGCGGCCTCCTCCCTCTGGTTTGCCAAAGTAATATTCAATGGTTTGGTTGATGAACTTCATGCTTCTAGCCCCTTGCCGGGCGACGAAACTAAGTCCCCGTTGAATCTCTGCAATCAGACGATCCCCAGTTGTACCGAATAAACGCCGTAGGGGATTCGGGCGTTTCGCCGTGTTTTTGGTGCGTTCTTTGGCTACTGCGGCGCGCACCGCCTCGGCGATTGCGGCCGAAGATTCCCCTTGAGGCACTGGAATCGGTGCGGGGGCTTCGGGTGGGACAAATTCGATCACGGCAAGGTTGAGTTGCAAACGAGCCAATTCTTTGAAAGCGACTAAGACAAGCGCGATGTCCTCATGCGACAAGGCTTCGGTGATCTGTTCAAGGGTAAATTGGGCGACATTGGTGTCTACCAAGACCAAGCGCGTCCCGTTGTCTACGCGATGGCGTGTTAACTTGACCTCTGGGGTCGGTTTGGCCCCTAACGGTACACCGGACAAGCGCTCCGGATGACTTAGATCGTCTGGTAACGTTTGAAGCTTGCCGTCATGTCGCAAGATGGCCGCATTTGACCCTACACGCCCGATGATCAAATCTGGCCCGCGCAAAACAGCACAGATCACACTCGCTTCATAGGGGCGTTGTTTTTCTTTTTGGTTGTGATCAAACAAGTTCCCGTTGATATGATTTAACATATCCCGAAGTCCGGCGGTCACGCTGCCGGTGCTGTTGAAGTAGCGTTCGGCACTCAATTGGGCCAACTGCTCATAAAAGGCGGTTGGCGCAACCGCTTCACCCGACGGTAAGATCAACGCAAAAAACGTATCGGTTTCGCGTCCACGGGCGGATTTCGTGGGGGCCACTTCTACTAACAGCCCCGGCGGGGCCATGTTGATGGCACGTCCACTCACGATATAGAGATGACCGACTAGGGCCTCAAAATCAAAAGGCATTACCCACCCTGAAGGACTTGCGTCGCAAGTTCACGGATCTCTGTGGGACGAATGGGTTTTAGGATAAATTTCACCCGCAAATTTGGCTGTTGCATTCGCTCAAATTGTTTGTTTGAGCTGACAATCACCGTCAATGCGGTTTGTAAACGTGGTTCTGCCGCAATGTAATTCAATACGATTACCCCATTGACATTCGGAAGCAGCATATCCAGAAAAATAATATCTGGGGTATTCTTCTCAAGAAACGCTAACGCCTCAGCACCGTCTATGGCTTCAACCACTTGAAAACCTAACGGTTCTAAGACACGTTGATAAATTACACGCAGACTCGCATCATCTTCCACCACTAGCGCCAACATGCAGTCTACAATTCACCTTACACCTTATTTAACAGTTCAACAAGAGAGTGTACTATAAGCGTCACGGTGCGACAAGTTATTGTCGAAAGCTTCAAATTAAACAATCATTTTAAAACGAACGCGATCATCCGGTTGGCCATTTACGGCGGCGGTAGGAAGGAAAAATTTTTCGGCAGCATCAGCGTCATTAAAATCGTTAGATTTAAAAATTCACACGCTTGAAAAAGATCTCCATGATCATGCGCTCCGTTCGTGATCGAATAACGATAGGGTCATCATAGCACAGATGAGCGAAAAAGTCGTACCATTTGTCCACTTTTGCGTTAGAAGATTCAAATTGATGTGGAAATTGCATAGGTAGGGGAAAGCTTCTGGTAAAGCTTTAAACCCCAGAATTAACCTTAGGAAAGTTTCTTGCTGACGACCCCACCCTAGCCCTCACCCATACATTGGGAGGGAACTGGTGTGCGTGGCATGGGCTGATCCGTCTGCATGGGTGGGGTGTTTTTCTGAGGTTACTTGTGTGATATCATTTGTAAAATATGGAGTTCGGGTGAATACGATGACACGTTGAAAAATTGCTCTTGACCGTGATTGATAGTCATGCTATGATGACAACAGTTCATCAACAAGTGCCTGTAGCTCAGCGGATTAGAGCGTTTGTCTACGGAACAAAAGGTCAGGGGTTCGAATCCCTTCAGGCACGATAAGTTTCTCCAGATAAGCAATAAACACCCTTAACCCCCAAAATTTGTATCGCTTTACCCTCTGATATAGATCATAAATCGTTTAGCTATATGATTTAAACTTGATCTCATCCCCTTACATTAGAAGTAGATACAGGAAAGTTTTTTGCGTATAACCCCACCTTAGCCCTCTCCATATATAGGGTTGGAACTGGCTTGGGTAAACTGGTTTCAGTCGTCTCCATGGGTGGAATATGTTTCTGAGATTATTGCGATTGATTGATGGATTGATGGATTAGCTCCCGACGTTGTTCGGGTTGATTAGATTCCAGATCTTTGATCTACTTGTAGACTCGTTGCGGATTACTGACAAGCACGGATAGAATTGATATTAGAGGGTTGGGCTAAAGATGAGTCGATCGTGTTTTTCTCTCTGAAAATTCAAGCTATTATAAATTGCCAGAAAATTCGACACATCATGCGACTTGAAGTTGCAAAAGCCATGGGCATCTCTACCCACACGATACGAGGAGATCTGCGGTGTTTTAAACTGACTAAGAGCGATGAAAGCGAGTCAACATGATGATACGGATCTTGATAGCGGATGATCATGCGGTGGTGAGGCAAGGGTTACGGATGTTCTTGGGTCTCGATCCCGATTTAGAGGTGATCGCCGAAGCGACGGACGGTAAACACGCGCTTCAATTGGCTCATCAGCTCTTGCCGGATGTGGTGTTAATGGATCTGTTGATGCCGGGGATGGGCGGGATCGAAGCAACGGCGGCGATTCGGCAACAATTACCGGAAGTGGAAGTGATCGCTTTGACCAGTGTGCTAGAGGACAATTCAGTGGTCGGGGCAATCCGGGCGGGGGCGATCGGGTATTTGTTAAAAGACACGGAAGCGGATGAACTGATCCGGGCGATCAAAGCGGCGGCGGCGGGTCAAGTGCAGTTGTCACCGAAAGCGGCGGCGCGGTTGATGAATGAGGTGCGCGCACCTGAAAGTCCAGAGAGCTTGACAGAACGCGAAACGGAAGTATTGCGCTTGTTAGCATTGGGACAATCGAACAAAGAGATCGCACAAACCTTGACGATTGGCGAAAAAACCGTAAAAACGCATGTGAGCAATATCTTGAGTAAATTAAACGTAAATAGTCGGACGCAAGCGGCATTATACGCGGTGCGGATCGGCTTGATTGATCAGGCGCAGATGGGCTAATGTCCTCCACGGGGATCTACAAAGCAGAGATCAACATCCTCTATATCGCGTCGCATAAGTTGACGCAAGCGTTTAATCCGTTTGATCAATTGGACGCGGTAAGCGATTACGCACGGAGCAATGGGGCGGAGTGGGGGATCTTATTCTACTTTAACGAGAGCCTGACAGAGCAGGAAGTGGTGGCAGAGTGGGCTAAAAGCACACCCTTAGGGATCGGATCGCGTTTTCCGACCTCGCTGATGTATTTCGCGAGATGCTGTTTTGATCCTCCGGAACATCCGACGTTAGTCACAGCGGTAGGGGATGATCCGCGCCTTGAGTCGGGGAGTCGGGCGTTTTTTGAACATTATGGGATGCAAAGTTGTGCGGTGTTGCCACTGTATAACAAAGGGCGTTGGATCGGGGTGTTGATGTTCGCATGGACGCAACCGCAAACTTTTGATGAACGTTCGGAACGGATCTATACGGCTTTACAACAACAAGCGGCCCCGGTGATCGACTCGGTGCGTTTGTTTGAACAGACCGAAAAGCGCGCCTTAGAATTGGAGATCGCTAAGGGCGAGATCGATATTTTGTATGAGGCTTCAAGCCGCTTAACGATCGCGGTGAATCCGACACAATTGTTAGCAGCGGTTAGCACTTATGCCCGCGATAATGGCGCGATCTGTGGTCAATTGTTTTATCTGCATCATGCGGATGAACCGAATGAATCAGCGGAATTGATGGCCGAATGGGTGAGTGGGAACAGTAATAGCAACCCGTTTGCCGAATCGACGCGGGATGAACCTCGATGGTATACATTCGGTCAATTGGCGATGACTCCTGATCAACCGATCTTATTGACCGATCCGCACCTGTGGTTACAGCAACAGCAGGTGATGAGTGTGGCGGTGTTGCCATTGGGAACGCGGGGGCGGTGGATCGGATTTGTGATGTTTGGATGGGGATACAAATACCGTTTTACCGAACGGGATCAACGGATCTACACGTTGTTACAACAGCAGGCCGCGCCGGTAGCGGATTCGATGCGCTTGTTTGAGCAGAATCGTGAACGGGCTATACGGGCGGAGCAGTTGGTCAAGATCAACGCGGCGTTGTCGCAGGTGATGACCGAGGTGGAGTTTTTAGCGGCGATCGCACCGTATGCGGAGTCGAAAGGGGCGCGGCAGATTCGCTTATATTATCAGGAGGATCGGGGCGGATGGAAGGCGATCGCGGTGTGGGTGAATGGTGAGGCCGCGCCGTATGATCCCACGTTGCATGGGGTGATGATCCTTGAAGAAAATGAAAGTGCTTATGGTCGTTTGTGGCATGACGATCCGGATCATGTATTGTTTATCGAAGATGTGTTAAATGATGCGCGGATCGCCGAATCAGAGCGGCAAAACATGGCGCAACAAGCGCAAGCGTTAGCCACGATCCCGCTGTTTAGCAGTGGGCGCTATCATGGCGTGATGCACCTGTTATGGGATGCCGCTCATCTGTTTAGCGATGAAGAAAAGTACATCTATGAAGCGCTGATGCGGACATTTTCGGCGGTGATCGCCACTCGGCGCGAATTTTTGGCCAAAGAAGAAGCGCGACGCGAAACCGAACGGCGCGCCCGTGATCTGGCGGCGTTAGAAGAACGCACGCGCTTAGCACGAGAACTCCATGACTCGGTTTCACAGGCGTTGTATGGGATCGGCTTAGGAGCGCGCACGGCTAAGGCATTGATGACTCGTGATCCGTCGCGGTTGCAAGAACCATTAGATTACGTATTGTCGTTGGCTGAAGCGGGACTGACAGAGATGCGTGCGCTGATCTTTGAGTTGCGGCCGGAATCATTGGAACAAGAGGGCTTGATCAGTGTGTTAAGCAAACAAGCGGCCTCATTAGAAACGCGGCATGGGATCAAAGTACAAACCTCATTCGGTGAAGAACCCGCGCTTTCGATGGGTGTGAAGGAAAGTGTCTATCGGATTGCCCGTGAGGCCTTGCATAACACGGTCAAACACGCCCAAGCGAGTGAGGTCAAATTGACGTTATTGCGTGAAGCGGGCGGTTATCGACTCGAAATTGTCGATAATGGCGGGGGATTCGATACACAGCGCGATTTTCGCGGGCATTTGGGGCTAAAATCGATGGAAGAACGCACACGATCCTTAGGTGGGGTGCTGTCGATTGAGAGTGCGCCGGGAGTCGGGACGCGGATCGAGGTATGGATTCCGGGGTGAATACCTCGTCCCTTCCCCAAAAACACGGGGAAGGGAGTCTTAAATGCGTTAACGCACGGGATCTAAGATGCGTTGTTCTTCTAGCACGCGGCGGGCGATTACTAGGCGTTGGATCTCGCTGGTGCCTTCACCGATCGTCATCAAGCGTTGATCGCGATACATCCGCTCTACAGGATACTCACGGCTATAGCCGTAACTACCATGGATCTGAATCGCGTCATGGCACACTTTTTCGGCCACTTCACTGGCTTTCAGTTTAGCGATCGCGGCAGTTTTACCAAAATCGCGGCCCTGGTCTTTGAGCCATGAGGCCTTATACACCAAAGTACGGGCTGCTTCGATCTCCACGGCTGCATCCGCGATCATCCATTGGATCGCTTGTTTATTGGCGATCGGCTCACCGAAAGCGTGGCGTTCTTGGGCATAACGCACCATTTCTTCAAATGCGCCTTGTGCGAGTCCGACACTTAACGCGCCGATGCTGATCCGTCCGGAGTCTAAGGTCTGCATGGTCTGATGGAAACCGCGGCCTTCTTCACCTAACAGGTTATCCAACGGTACACGCACGTTTTCAAAGGTGAGCATTTGCGTCGGAGAGCCTTTGAGTCCCATTTTTTTCTCCGGCGGATGAATGGTGAGGCCGGCGCGATCGGTTTCGACCAGAATATGGCTAAAACCACGCGATCCCGCGTCCCGATCGGTGCGGAGTAGCACCACGATCACCGGGGCGTATTTTGGGTTGGTGATCCAGGCCTTTTGACCGTTGATCACCCATTCATCCCCGTCACGATAGGCGTAGGTTTGCGCGCCATTGAGCAGATCGCTGCCCGCTTGCGGTTCCGTGAGGGCGAGTGCGCCTAGGTGTTCGCCGTCTAGAAGCAAGGGTAAAAATTTCGCCTTTTGGGCCTCGGTTCCCCAACGCACGATCGGGCCAACGCCGAGTCCATTGTGCGCGGAGATCGAGAGGGCGGTCGATCCACACACACGGCCGAGTTCTTCAACGGCGATCGAGGCGCTGAGGGTGTCTAGGGCCGCACCGCCATATTGTTCTGGCACTTGTAGCGAGAGTAGGCCCAAGTCACGCATCTTTCGGATCGCTTCCCAACGGAGTTCACCGGTTTCATCGATCTGATGGGCGTAGGGTTTTAGCTCTGTCTCGCAAAAATCACGCCAGACGCGCTGAAAATCTTTTTGTTCAGGGTTTAAATCAAAATCCATTTCTATCCTCTTTAAACTTGGGTGATGTTAATCGAATCGCGATTCGACATTGGATAAATTGTACTATACTGTAGTGAAGAAACGGTACTCTGGGATCAAGCGGTATGTCACGGTTGACACAACAATTAGGTTTAACCCGCGTAGAAGCGGATGAACACTATCAAAAAGCGCTTATCGCCTATGAAAAACGCCAATTTGATGAGGCGATCAAACAATTAACGATTGCAATTCAGGCCTTGCCGAAACACCCAGAATATTATGCGGCGCGGGGTTTGATCTACTTAGAGGACGGTGTAGAAGATCGCGCCCGGACAGACTTTGAACACGCGCTCAAGCTATTCCCGTATGAAATGTTGGCACATTATGGTCTTGGCATGATCGCGTATCGGGCGAAAGCATGGGATGAGGCCCAACAACACTTCACTCAAGCCTATTATGCCAACCCAAAACGCGGCGAAACTGTGTATTATTTGGGCATGGTGCATCATCGCAAAGGGGAACATGCGGTCGCCGCCCAAGTGATGAAAAAGGCGCAAGAGTTGTTTGAGGTCAGTAACGATCGGCGCAAAGGGGATGCGGCCAAGTGGATCAAAACGTTGGAAAAGCTGGCAACTCCCCCATTACCCGATAAAACTTAGCGATACGTTGAGATTTTTGATGAGTGTTCTCCATAGATCACTGTCCATACAGAGAAGTGTGGTATAATTTTTTTTACGTTGTTGTGATGTTTTTTGTAACTTTTGACTGTCCACGTCTGTTCGACAGGCGTTTAATTTGACGGAATGTATTTCTTTTGTAATCGATCGGGTTCAACTATAGAAAGGATAAGCTCGGTGGCAAGGGCCAATCCGGGCTAATTGTGTTATGTCAAAAAATGCAAAATTGCGGATCATTCCCCTAGGTGGATTGGGGGAAGTCGGAAAAAACATGACGGTGTTCGAGTTGGGTAACGACGCGATCATTGTCGATACCGGAATCATGTTCCCAGCGAACGATATGCTAGGGGTGGATTACATCATCCCCGATTTTCGGTACTTGGTGGAACGCAAAGACCTCAAAATCCATGGCATTTTATATACCCATGGCCATGAAGACCATACTGGGGCCGTCGCGCATGTGGTCGAACAACTGCGCGGAGTCCCGATTTATGCAACGCCGCTCACGGCAGGTCTGTTAGAGGTGAAATTGCGCGATGCCCGCTTATTGAATGAGACCAAGATCCATGTGTTTCAGTCCGGCGATAAGCTAAGCGTTGGGCCGTTTAAGGTCGAAAGTTTCCATATGTGCCACAGTATCCCGGATTGTGTGGGCTTTGGGATTCATACCCCTTATGGCGTGATCGTGCATAGCGGGGATTATAAATTCGACAATACCCCCGTGGACGGTAAACAACCGGATTATGCCCGTCTCGCACAATTTTCTAAGGCGGGTGTGCTGTTATTGATGGCTGATAGCACCAACGCCGATCGCCCCGGTTGGACTCCGTCTGAAGCGGTGATCGATCACGCTTTCGATCAGGTGTTCCGAGAAGCCTCGGGACGGATCATCGTGGCGACGTTTGCCTCATTAATTTCCCGTATTCAACAAGTGGCGAATGCTGCTCAAAAATACGGGCGTAAATTGGCGATCGCCGGCCATAGCATGACCGAAAATGTCAAAATGGCGCGCAACTTGGGGATCTTAAACATCCCAGACAACCTATTGGTAGATCTCAATCGGATTAGCTCCATTGAGCCGCATAAATTGGTGGTGATGATCACCGGAGCGCAAGGTGAACCGTCGGCGGTTTTAGCGCGGATCGCCACGGGGCAACACCGGATGTTGGAAGTTGAACGCGATGATACGATCGTCTTGTCCTCACATCCGATCCCGGGTAATGAGGAAATGGTCTATCGCACGATCAATCGTTTGTTTCAACGCGGCGCAAATGTGATTTACGATCCGGTGATGCCTGTGCATGTGTCGGGGCATTGTAGCCAAGAAGAGATGAAATTACTTTTGCACTTGGTCAAGCCGAAATACTTTGTCCCGGTGCATGGGGAGTTACGTCATCTCAAGGCACATGCAAAATTAGCGGTGGAGTCGGGGGTGTCGCAAGATCAGGTGTTTGTGGTCGAAAACGGCACGGTGTTAGAGGTTGATAAATATGGAATGCGAATCACCGAACGCATCCCCGGTGGTTATGTGTTTGTGGATGGAAGCGGAGTCGGGGATATTGGGCCGGCCGTGATGCGCGATCGCGAGATCTTAGCACGCGATGGTTTCTTGATCGTGACGGTGGACATCGACAAAAAGACGGGGGCGATCCTCAATGAGCCGGAGATCTTATCGCGGGGGTTTATCTACTTGCGCGATGCGGATGACCTGATCCAACAAGTTAAGCGTACAGTGCATGAAGTGTTGGCAAATAAGAACCTCAACGGTCGTCGGCGCGAAAAGTTGCAAGAGAGCATCAGCCGAATCTTGTATAACGAGACAAAACGCCGCCCGATGGTGTTTAGTGTGATCAATGAGCGCTAAAAGGCTTTTATGTCTTTTGCTTGACAGCCCGTTCAAGCCTGGCTTATACTAAACGTCATGGTTTACTTTGCGCCTTTCTCCATTTTATCCCGGGCGATGATCGCGTCTGGTTTCGCCGGTCTTAGGGAGAAATGCGCCTCGTGACCGGACAAATTTCGTAATCTTTTGCGTAATTGATCAACGGCTCTGAGCGCATGTTCAGAGCCGTTTTTTGATTCAGCCGATCTGAACGTGTGCTGGCCTCATCATAGTTAGGAGTCAACACGATGTATCTGCTACAAGTTCACCACCTCACCGTTAACTTGGCTGGACATGAGGTGTTTCGGGATCTGAATTGGGCGATCACGGTGCGCGATCGGATCGGCTTGGTTGGGATCAATGGTGCGGGAAAATCGACGTTATTGAAGGTGATCGCGGGGTTGATCGAGGCGGATCGCGGTCAGATTAGCCGGGTATCCCCGTGCGAGATCGGTTATCTGCCCCAAGAGATCACCCTCGCATCCGACACCCTCTATAAGGCGGCGATTGAACCTTCACCGGATCTAGAGGCAGCCCTACAAGTTTTGACGGAAGTCGAAACCCGTCTAGATGATCCGGCGGTTTATAATGACTTGGAGGCACTGGAAGCGGCGTTAGCCGATCAAGAGCGCGCTTTGATCCGGTGCGAACGGTTGGATCAACAACGCCATGAATCGTTGGTACGGGAGTATTTGATGCGTTTGGGCTTCACTCCTGATGATTACGATCTGCCCACAGACGCGCTAAGCGGTGGGCAGAAGAAATTGGTCGCTTTAGCCCGCTTAGCGGCCTGGTCACCGGAGTTACTACTCTTGGATGAACCGGATAATCATCTGGATCTGTCATCTAAGGCGTATCTGGAACAATTTATCCACCATTATCCCGGCACGGTGGTGATCGTCTCGCATGATCGCTACTTGTTAGATGAAGTGGTGACCGGTATCGCGGAAATTGAGGACGGTCAATTGCGGGTGTACAAAGGCAATTACACCGCTTACACCAATCAGCGGGAATTGCGGCGCTTGCGTCAAGCACAATTGTATGAGGTGCAACAACGTGAGATCACGCGGTTAGAAACGATGATCCATGAATGGGAATTGAAGGCCAAAGCGGATTTGAATGAACGTCATGCACGACAGGCCGCGAGTCGACGTAAGTTATTAGCGCGCTTGGAATCCGAAAGTGTGGAGCGCGTGCGTGAACGCCAACACATGGAACTAGAGATCGTCGGCGGGCGGGGCAGTACCAAAGCGGTCGAATTGGTGGATGTGGGCATGGGATTCGGGGATGAATGGTTGTTTATCGGGCTGAATCTGTTGGTGCAACATGGAGAGCGCGTCGGGTTGATCGGGGCAAATGGTGCGGGGAAATCGGTGATCTTCAAGTTGATTCGCGGCGAATATCAACCGCTGGAAGGCCTGATCAAGATCGGCCCCAGCACACGCATCGGTTATTACGCCCAACAACACGAAACCCTCGCACAGTGGGGGCAACGCACCCCGATTGATCTGGTGCGCGATGTGCAAGCGATGCCGGAAGGGAATGCGGTGAACGTGTTGCTGAAGTTTGCCTTTAGTTATGAACAGACTCGACAACCGATCGCCACCATGAGCGGGGGAGAGCGGAGTCGTTTACAACTGCTTCGGTTGATGCTGCAAAAACCGAATTTGCTGTTATTAGATGAACCGACCAATAACCTTGACATCGGCTCATCTGAGGTGTTAGAAGCGGCTTTAGATGAGTTTGAAGGCGCGGTCTTGGTGATCTCGCATGATCGCTACTTTCTGGATCGGGTGGTGAGTCGGATTGTGGAACTCGAAAACGGTGAATTGCAAGACTATAGCGGCGGTTATGCGGATTACGTGGAACAAAAACGCACCCGACAAGCCCGCCGCAAACAACGAACTTAACATGCGATCCTCATAACAGCATTTGTCCGCGTTGACGCAAAGCCTGAATCACCTCACGATCGGCCTTGCCAAAGCTGTAACGATCAAACTCGTCCTCGGTGATCCACGCCCAATCGTGGACACCGAGTTTTTGAGGTTCACCGTCAAGATAACGGCATTCAAAGGCGTGTAAGGTGATTTTGAAGTGCGTAAAAGCGTGTTTGACCACGGTGAATAACGGCCCGACTTCTACCGCGATCGCTAATTCTTCATGCAATTCTCGTGCTAAACAATCTGGTAGCGATTCATCGGGTTCTTGTTTACCTCCGGGGAACTCCCACAAACCGCCGAGTAAGCCTTCTAGCGGACGTTGCGCGATCAAGATGCGTTGATGCGAATCGCGCACAATGCCCGCCGCTACGTTGTAATGCGGAGTCGGGGCTTTTTTAGATTTGACGGGGCGCTCATCTTGGGTGCCGTGGGCAAAAGCGAGACAATGCGCCTGAATCGGACAAGTTTTACACAGCGGTTGACGGGGCTTACAGATCGTCTGTCCTAATTCCATGAGGGCCTGATTGTAATCCCCGACGCGATCGGCCGGTAAGAAAGCGTCGGCCTGTTCCCATAAAAATTGTTGCGTTTTCGGAAGGGTGACATCTTCCGAGAGATCTAAGACCCGCGCTAAGACGCGAATCACATTGCCGTCTAAGACTGGAGCGCGCACGCCATAAGCGATGCTGGCGATCGCGCCCGCTGTATAACGTCCGATCCCCGGTAGGGTTAACAGGTCTTCCACAGTATCCGGAAACCGCCCGCCGAATTGTTCGGTGACCCTTTGCGCCGTTTTGTGCAAATTGCGCGCCCGACTATAATATCCTAAGCCTTCCCACAATTTGAGAACTTGATCGAGGGGTGCAGCTGCTAATTGTTCAACGGTTGGAAAAACCGCTAAAAACCGTGCAAAATAGGGCTTAACGGTTTCGATCTGGGTTTGTTGTAACATAATCTCGGATAACCATGTGTGATAGGCGTTGGGGGTAGGCATACGCCACGGGAGATCCGTAGCTTGTGCATCATACCATGTGAGTAATTGAACAGCGAACATCAGGATCCTTCATTGAAAGCTAAATCTGCTTTATTTCGATTGCACTTGAGAGGTGTTTATGTTACCGACACAGCACGCCCGTTTCGAGATCACTTTTGCTAATGGCAATACTGCCGGTTGTATTCGAGTCAACCCTGGCAGCGATCCACAAACCATTTTAACGACCTTAGGCATTTTTGGACAAACACCGACGATCTTTATCACGGGCGGCGCATCGCAAATGAGCCAAGAGGATCTGCAAAAAACCCGTGAAATCATGGCGATGGTCGCACAATTCGCCCAAGATCAAGGCGCAACGGTGATCGATGGAGGCACAGAATCCGGCGTGATGCAGATGATCGGTGAGGCCCGAAAAGCGCACGGCCATCGATTTAACCTGATCGGGACTTGTCCGTGGGGCAAGATCGCTTATCCCGGTTATCAAAATCCAGAAGAAGAAGCGCAATTGGATAGCAATCACTCCCATTTTGTCCTCGTTGAAGGCAATGAATGGGGCGATGAATCCGAGATGATCTTACAATTGACTCATGCAATTTCAGGTCATGGCAAAATGGCCGCCTTGGGTATCTTGATCAACGGCGGACGGATCGCGAAACAAGAGGTCTATTTGGCCGCCACGAAACAATATAAGTTGCCGATCTTGGTATTAGAAGGCAGCGGCCGCTTTGCTGATGAGATCGCGACCGCGTTTAAGACCGGACGCGCTAATCAACGGATCATCCAAGCGATCCTCGCGGGTGGAGATATTCAATTGATCTCCACCAATGAAGGGGCGGAAGCGATCCGCGAAAAGTTGAGCAGTCGCTTTAAACGCGAATAAGCCCTAAATACCGCTCATCTTTAACACCTTGCCTACGGTGCGAATGAGGATGTTGAGGTCAAGCAAAAGCGATTGATGCCGAATATAATAAAGATCGTATTGCAACTTGACCAATGCGTCCTCATCGGTGGATCCATACCCGTAACGCACTTGCGCCCAACCGGTGAGACCCGGACGGATCGTAAGACGTGTCCGATAAAACGGGATTTTTTCGGTGAGGCGTTTAACGTGTTCGGGGCGTTCAGGCCGTGGGCCGATCAAGCTCATATCCCCGCGTAACACATTGATCAGTTGTGGGATCTCATCTAAGCGTGTCTTTCGCATAATCCGCCCGAATCGCGTCACCCGAGGATCGCCTTGTTGGCTAAAGACGGCCCCGGTCTTTGCTTCAGCATTCTGCACCATGGTGCGAAATTTGATGATCTGAAACACCCGCCCACCTAATCCGACGCGCTCTTGGGTATAGAAGATCGGCCCGGGTGAATCTAAGCGGATCACCAAGGCGATCAACGGCAATAGGAATAAAAAGATGATCATACCGATCCCGGAAAGCAGGATCTCGACCAAGCGTTTGATCGCTTTGTAGGGGTTTAAGAGGGTGCTTTCCTGAGTGGGTAAGACCACCGACCAATTATCTTTGATATGTTCCACAGGGACGCGGCCGGTCATCGCCTCATATAAGATCGGCATTGGCACTAGCGACACCCCTAACTCATACGCATCCATGACCGCCTTAAAATCCTCATCACTGAGGCGATGCGTAGAGGTGATCACCAGTTCATGAATGCGATCGCGTTGGACAAAGTTCATCAGATCTGTGCCTGCGCCAATGATCGGTACATCCCCGATCAATTGCCCGACTTCATCTCGTGGCCCGATCACGCCGCGGATCTCAAGGCTTTTATGTTGTTGCGTTTGGATCGCTTGGATGATCTCTTGTGCGGTTGATCCGGTGCCGACGATCAAGATCTGACGGGGTTCTAAGACACGCCCTAACAAGATCGGATTGACCAACCGCCATATTGTGACCAAAACTAAGGACGCGATCGCATAATACACGATAAACAAGCGCGGCAAAGCCTCACGGGGTGATAGAAAAAAGACGATCAGGTAGACGATGGCTGTCTGTCCGGTGATCAAAAATAAGCGTTGAAGGGTGGGACTGCGGTTAAAAACGATGTTTAAATCATAAAAATCGTTGGCACTGGCCAAGATCATCCATAAGATCGGGAGCATGATAAACCAGACACTTTGCGGTAAGAGGAACGCAAGGTCAAATTGACTCTGATCCACCCATGCCCAGATCGCTAACGCGATCATGACGGCGATCACCACTGCTAACGCATCCCCTGCGATCACAATAAATCGTCGTTCTGCGAGTCGTAATTGAAGTCCTTTTCGTCGAGATTGGGGTGAGAAAATCACATCTGCCGCTTTCGTCTGCATTCGATCAGCCTTTTTGTCCAGTGGATTGTAGCATTTTACGGCATAAGCTGAAAAAAAACTGTACAATGGGTGTGAATTTGTCTTAGATTAGCTTTCCGTTTGATTTGAGGGTAGAGGGTAGAATTTTGCCGCGCTTAAGAGCCGTTCCTCTCATCGTCTGTTTGTTTTTATTGTCATGGGTCTATACCCCCAATCCCTCACAAGCCCAAGGGACGGCCCGCTCACAGCAGGGCGATCCGCCGATTGCCGCGCTGATCAGCATTTCGCGTCCTAACGCGCAAGGGGTGGTTACGATCAACGGTAGCGTAGGGGCGGTGTTTCCTAGCGCACAAGTGGCGATCCGCAATCTATACACCGAACAAACGGTCTATACGACCGCCGGAATCACTGGATCATTTCAAGCGGCGCTGTATGGTCCTGGGAGTACCCCATTTTGGATTAGTGCCTCAACCAATATCCCGCCGAATTTACGGGATCGCCCCGGTTCATTGCCCGGTGGGCCCGGCACGATCATCTATGGGTCAGCAGGCGAAACGATCGATAACACGATCACCGAAATTTTGATTGACGGGAATTTAAACGATTGGCAAGCGTATCCACAATCGCGTCATGAGGATAACTATGCGCTCCGTAATGCCAATTCGGTGTATCTCGCTTTACAAGATGACCTGTTCGCGGGTGAATATGCCCAAGTGCGTTTACGGTTTTTGGTGGATAGTGCAACCTATATTGTGACCGTTGCACGCGATCAATTGCGTCAGATGAGCGTGCGTCAAACGACTCCAACGCCACGGGATCGGGGTGAATTTGCGGGCAATTTAGCGTTTAATGGCGATATTCTTGAAATTCGGATTCCGATCAACTTTGTGGACTCCGAAATTGCTCAATTGACTCTCGTGAACCTCACGTTTTTAGATGCTGCCAACACCACGCTACAAAGCCTAGACCTTGAAGCGCCTATTTTGCCCGTGAGTGAAAGCGATGGGGTGTTATATCCGTCCCCGCGCCTAGAGAATGATGCCACACCGTTTTACATCGCCGGCCCAGTGGCGCAAGGTGCGTCCTATTGGTTTGCACAAGGGCGGGTTAGCACCTTGAGTCCGGCGGCGGGTGAACGTCTTATCCTTGAAATGGATGTCTCGTTGATCGCGCCGGATCTACCACTGACTACATCGGATCTCACCTTGCGCGGTCAATTGGGATTACAACCGGTTGGGGTATCGGCCACCTTGGCTAACAATGGGTGGTCAAGTTTATTGACCCCTAGCGGATTGGCGATCGATAACTTAAACGGGGATGTGTATCTGGGAGAGACGGCGACCGAATGGTTATATGTCACCCGCCGATCGGATCGTCTGGTGTTCGGATTACGCTTTGAAGTGACGCTTCCCGCCGAATTGCCAGAAGGGATTTATATTCCCACGTTTAGCGGATCGGTCGAGACCGCCGACGGTCAAATCCGTTTATGGTCGGATAATGGCCTGTTTGGCACAGGGAACGGTGTATCCGAATTTTTATTGACCCGCTTACCGATCCCGCTCAATATCGGTGGGGTGATGGATACACGCCTGTATTGGACGCTGTTCCATAATCATCCGTCTGATGGCAGTCGTGGGATGTTACCGGAAGAAGACCTCGGCCGTGTGGCGCTCTCGAATCGGGTCAAATGGAACGCCGAAACCTATATCCTACCGCCGGGACAATATCCGATCGAACCCTATATCCCGAATTTGTTGGCGAATCACTATCAGCTGACCACCGCGCCCTTGATCCCGTTTTTATTGCCCGGCGGCCGCTTGACGGTTCAGATCACACGTCCGGATGGGACACTAGATGACCTTGGCGGCATCGCGATCGTGCAGAATCAGCTTTCTAGTGTGGAAATTGACGAACGCGATCGTTTCGGCGCGCAATCCCCGATCGATCTATTTCGTTTGACCACGCTAAGCGAGAATCTCAAGGCTTACCGTTTTGATCAATATGGGCCATATACGATCCGCGTCACCGGCACAATTGAGGACACCTACGGCAATCGTTATAGCGGTGGTGGGACTTATCGGCTGATGATCGCTGAACCCTTGGATCTGCAAAGTGGGGTGTTAACCGGGACTCCGTTTGAAGTCGGAGATGTGTTTTATCCGGGGCTGCACGTTTTACCGGGGCTTCCGGTGTCGGTGGTGGTACGGTTGCAGATCTACCCGTTAGATGGGCGTGCGCCGATCAGCTATGAGATCAACGGCACGGCGAACCGTTATGGCTATTTTGTCCCCTCTCAAGAAGACCCATGGCAATTTGAGGTCTCTGGTGAATATCTCATTGATTACAACGCACGTTTTACGGGGGAAGATGGGCGATTGTGGGCCGCAAGTTTACGGGGAGCGGGTGTGATCGGTCAACCAGAAACCCCACTCATCGCACGCGGTCAGCGCGGGTTGGACTCGTATGATCCGGTCAATGAAGCGCGTCCGGCATGGTTTAATACCCGTGAATATCCCACCGATGTACCGGAAATTGTGAACCCCCAATTGTTATATCCCTATCATCAAGGGGATATTGCCGTTTATCAAGATTCCCCAGAAAGCGGGATTCGTCCGATCCTTCAGATCCAAGACTTAGCGGGGGCCTATAGCACTTGGTTACAAGGCACCCTCCCGAATTATCGCTCCCCGATCGGATTAACGATCACGGAAGCGGCGCAACAGGATGCCCTCCCGATCTTGATGGTGTTGGGCGGCCCTGAAAGCCCGATCCAACCGGCCTTGTTACCGGATCTGATCGTGAATAAAGCCTATGCTTATGTGAGCGCAGTGCGGCCGGGGGCAAGTGTGCGTCAATTTGTCTTAGGGGGTGATGACACGCTATTGCCTACCTATTGGGATGGCGATGATCCGCTCAACGGGCAGATCGGCGCAGGCATTGATGGCGATCGCCTAGGCGATTACGTGTTTTTGTTCGGTGGCGCGATCGTGCGAAATCCTGAAGCGGCGATCGAAGAAGCCACGATCTACGCGGCCTTAGGGTTAGCAGGGGTGCGGGAAGGGGATCTGTTGGGTGCGCGGGTGTATCCGCCGCATAATGGTGCTTCTGGTGGGCCGAATAGTGGGCCGTTGTTGGTGTTAGAGGATCAACCTTATGATCTCTTTTTCCACCCGACCGGAGTCCAACCGGGGCAAGTGATGCAGATCGGTGAATCTTTTGCTTTTGCTGGTCAGGCCGCGCCCACCTTACCCACCCGAATCCGCGTCACGATCACCGCACCGTCTGGAGAAATCCGACAATTTGACGGGATCACCAATACAATCGGGTATTTTTATGATCCCGCGCAAGATTTTACGGTGAATGAGGTCGGATTGTGGACGGTGGAGGTCATCACTACGGCGTTTGGGACAAATTCGGCGGGGGTGTTAGAAGCTCCGTTTCCAGTAGGCACAGTTCCCGGAGCAGAAGAAAATCGTTTTGTGGTGTATGTCACGCGGCCGAATACCCCGTCTCTGGTTTGGAATCGTGGAAACGACATTGAGGCCAATACTCCGGCAGCGGGATTGTTTAACTTCACGATCAACATCCCGACGGGCTTAACGGAAGTACAGTCTTATCAAACAGTGACGATGCCCGGTTATATCTTGGATAGCGGTCGTCTGAATACCACCAGCACCGCGGGCTATCAATACAATCCACCGGAATTAGCGCGCCAATTTCCGAATTTAGAACCTGAAGGACGGGGGTCGACTTCGGCGGCCTCGGATGTGGTCACGATTACCTTTGTGGTGATCGGAACAGATGCTCAAGGGGAGCGACAACTGTATACCCGTACTTTCACGATCCTTCACAATCGTATTATTTCGCTAGAGGGTTAACCGATGCGTTTGAATGCTGTCTACGTTGTGTTCGTCTTGCTGATTTTGGCATTGGTCAGCTTGGCCTTAGCTCAAGCGACTCCGTTGTATGCGTTGCCGTCAGCGGATACACGCTTGGTCACCAGCAATAGTATCGCCATTACCAGTAATGCCCGTTTTGCGATCGCCGCCAATATGTTAAATAACACGGTGTCGATCGTAGAATTAGGCGGACAAAATCAGGTTCGCGCCGAACTTCCGGTGGGGCGGGATCCGCGCACCGTGGCGCTTGTGCCGGATGAAAGCCAAGTGTTGGCGGTGAGTCGTGGGGACGGCACGATCGCCGTGATCAACATGGTAGAGCAGGTGGTGACGGCCACCTACCCGATCGGGATTTTGCCGTATGGGGTGGTGATACGCGATGCGACAAGCGCTTTTGTTGCTCTACAGGGGACAAGCGAAGTCGTCTTATTTGAGATCAGTACGGGACAGATTTTACAGCGCATCCCGACTCCGCCAGATCCGGCTGGGTTGGCGCTTTGGGGTGATTTTTTGTATGTCAGTCATTTGTGGAATGGAGAATTGAGCCTGATCTATTTGCCACAAATGCAGGTAGTTCGCACTGTCTCGGCGGGGAATGATGTCGCCATTTCCCAAGCGATCACGATCGATCCACAACGTGGATTTGCTTATCTTCCACAAACCCGCCTGAATGCTCAAAGCCAAGCGACGACCTTTGACACCTTAGTTTTTCCGGTGGTCAATGTGTTTGATCTCCGTGAAATGAGTTTAGAACGTGAAGCGCGCCTCACCTTAGATACAGGCGATCGTCCGGTGAATATGCCCTTTTCGGCGGTGTTAGACGGTCAACGGCGGTGGTTATATGTGGCCAACGCCGGAAGTAACGATGTCTCGGTGATGGATTTGGTGTCTGGGTTATCGGTCGCACATATTCCGGTCGGGACGAATCCGCGTGGTTTGTTGTTAAGTCGTGATGCTGGCACTTTGTATATCCACAACATGATTGACGGGACGCTCACCACGGTGAACACCAACACCTTTGATGTGATCAATGAGATCTTGATCAGCGATTTAACAATTTCGGCGGATGTGTTGATCGGGGCGACACTGTTTCATACGTCAGAAGATGCGCGCTTAACTGAAGATCATTGGGTGAGTTGTGCGAGTTGTCATTTTGACGGTCAATCGGATGGGCGCGTCTGGTATGGATATACCGGGGAGGCGCGTAATACCCCGGTGTTATATCACTTGTCCGATCGTATTCCGTACACATGGACGGGGCGTTGGAATGAGTTAGCCGATATGGAAGAAAAGATCCGCTGGCTACACGCGGGTAGCGGCTTGATCGAAACGATGATGAATCCGGTAGATGGTGACAATAACAGCGGCTTATCACCGGATCTAGACACGTTAAGCGCTTATCTCTTAACGCTAGAGTCACCGCCCGCGCCCCCCGTGGCTGATCCGATCTTGATCGAACGTGGCGCGCAAATTTTCACCGAACAGAATTGCGCGTCGTGTCATAGTGGGGCATTCGGCACAGATGGACTCCGTTATGATGTGGGTACAGGTGATGAGATCGTGACTCCGGCATTGTTATCCTTATGGCAAAGTGCGCCATACTTCCATGATGGATCGGCCATGACTTTAGAAGATGTGTTTATCTTACCGGGGGCGCATCAATTGATTCGCACGATAGAGTTCAGTGAGATCGAAGCGCTTGCGGCATATTTAAAAACGTTACCGAGTCGCTAAGTGATGATCATGGTTAAAGCTTGATTTTGTCGGAAAATTGTTATTCTCACCAACCCAATCTAAACCGATATTTAATCAAAGATCATCGCGCAAAAAGCCCTATCTTGTGTTATAAATGAGATCAACAAAACAAACAGACCCCGTACCCTACGGGGTCTATTGTCCTAAAAATCAGAATAACACGAAATTAACAGTGTATACGCATGGGTGATACGATCTTGTATCAACCCCTCATTTTTCATCGCTAGTTGTTAGGAGGCATTCAGTGACCACGTTTCAACCCAAGGTAACGGGGCAGAATCAATTACACGAACTAGGATATAAAATTTTCCTCGATCGTTATGCACAAAAAGATATGACTCGTGCAACTCTCGCAGTGGGGGACATCGTGATTGTGGTGGTCGATTCTAAAACGGGCCAACGCGAAGTCGGTAAAATCACCGCAATCCAGAGTTCAACGATCGCGATCGAATTATTAGACGGCACCACGGTCACTCGTGACTTTGAACACGTCGATAAGCCGTTAGAAACCCGCCCAGAACAGATGATGGATCGGGTTGCTGGTGGAATCGCAAGTGCAGAGATCACGCCCGATTTGCAACAAACATGGTCAGAAAAATTCCGTTGGTTATTAGACGATTGGAAATTTGTCCCTGGTGGTCGGATTTTAACGGGTGCTGGCACGGGACAAGAATTAACATTTTATAATTGTTATGTAATCCCGTCTCCTGTCGATTCCCGTGAAGGTATTATCGAAACCTTGCGCCAAATGACCGAGATTATGTCACGGGGGGGCGGCGTTGGGATCAACATTTCGACTTTGCGTCCACGTCATGCGTATGTGAAAGGCGTGAATGGGCGTTCAAGTGGTTCGGTATCATGGGGGGCGCTATATAGCTTTGTCACTGGGTTGATCGAACAGGGTGGATCCAGGAGAGGCGCCCTTATGTTAATACTCAACGACTATCATCCTGATGTGTTCGATTTCATTAACAGTAAGCGCAAAGCGGGCAATATCACCAACGCTAACATCAGCGTGAATGTCTCGGATAAACTGATGAAGGCGATCGAAGCCGATGCCGACTGGGATCTGGTGTTCCCTGATACGGGTGATCCCGATTACAACACGGTCTGGAAGGGTGATTTAGATGCGTGGATTGCGTCGGGGCGCAAAGTCAACCATTACAAAACGATCAAGGCCCGTAGCTTATGGAACGCGATCATCGAAAGCGCGTGGGCCAGCGCTGAACCGGGGATCTGGTTTGGTGAACGTGCGAATAAGATGAGCAATAGTCATTTCTATCCGCAGGGGAAACTGATCGCTACGAATCCGTGTGTTACGGGTGAGACCCGTATTTATACGAATCGCGGTCTGATTAAAGCGGTGGATCTCTTTAATGATGAGACTGAAATTGAAGTTGCGATTGATGGACGTTTTGGTTTAGATCCACACACGACACCTTCAACCCGCGTGTTTATGACGGGACATAAACCCATTTATAAGCTTCAAACCAAAGAGGGCTACAGCATTCGCGCAACAGCGGATCATCGTTTTATGACTCCGCGTGGTTGGGTAGAACTGGGTGATCTCCAAGCGGGGGATAAAGTTCATATCCTCAATCGCAAAGGCGGATTTGGGCAAGAAGGATCGCTGGAATTAGGGCGTGTATTGGGTTGGCTTGTGGGGGATGGCACGATCAAAACAGAATGTGCGGTACTTTCTTTCTTTGGAGAAGAAAAACAAGAACTTGCCCCGATGTTTGCACAATATGTCGAAACATTCGTTGAACCGTTAACTGTTGGTGTCAGAGACTATAGCGTTGACGTTGTTAACATCCAAGGACGTGATGAAGCACGCGTTCAATCCACACGTTTACGGACAATGGTTGCGGAATATGGGCTTACTGAAAACAAGTTCCAAGTACCGGAAGTGATCTTTCAAGGTACAGAGGATATGCAGCGCGGTTTCCTACAAGCCTTGTTTACTGCTGATGGCCGTGTGATGCAAAGCAAGGGTGCAACTGTAGTACGTTTAGCGTCAAGTCATTTGGACTTGCTTTACAAGGTTCAATTATTGCTGGGTAACTTCGGGATTGCCTCGCGGATCTATAAAAATCGTAGAGACGCACAACAAAAATACATGCCGGATGGTAAAGGTGGACAAAAGCTTTACAACGTCAAGCCACAGCATGAGCTTCAAATTGGTAGATCGAATGTTGTGATTTTTGGAGAGGAAATCGGATTTTTGCTCCGTCGGCAGAATCAATCTTTAACAGATCAACTTGCAGATTATAAGGTTGGTGTGCGTTCCGAAGTGTTTATGGCAGTCGTTGAAAGTGTCGAGTATGACGGGGATGAAGATGTCTATGATCTCACTGAGCCGATCACCCATTCGTTCACCGGAAATAACTTTATCGTACATAACTGTGGTGAGCAAAGTTTATCCGCTTTCGCGGTGTGTAATCTCGGTGCATTGAATCTCGCACGATTTGTGGACTCCGATACGGGGAAAGTCGTGTGGGAAGAACTCAGACAGGCGGTACACTATGCTGTCCGCTTCTTGGATAATGTGATTGACGGGACTCCGTATTTCTTCACGGAAAATGAGGCCCAGCAGAAGTTGGAACGCCGTGTCGGCCTTGGGATCATGGGCTTAGCGGAAATGTTGATCCGCTGTGGTGTCCGCTACGGGAGCGAAGAGTCGATTGGCTTCTTGAATAAGTTGTTTGAGTTCATCACGGTTGAAGCCTATCTCGCGAGTAGCGCGATTGCCGCGGAAAAAGGTTCTTTCCCCGCATTTAATGCCGAAAAATTCTTAGAGTCGGGTTTTATGCGTCAAATGCCAGAGCATGTCCGGCAAGCGATCAAGAAAAATGGGGTTCGCAATGTTACTCTGCTCACCATTGCGCCGACTGGGTGTGTCGTCCCTGATACCATGATCAGCACTGATCGCGGTTTAATCAATATCGAAGCATTGGGCAATACAGCGGGTGAACAATGGCAAGATCTAGATTTAGGAGTGATGACCGATCAGGGTGTCCAAAATGCGACTCGCTTCTTTGTAAACGGATTACGTCAAACTATCAAGATCATCACGCACCGCGGCTATGCGATCGAAGCTACCCCAAATCATCAACTCCGGGTGATTAACGCGAAAGGGGATTATGTTTGGCGTAGGATGGATGAGATCGAACATCAAGATACCGTGGTGTTATGGCGTGATACATTGCTTGAAAACGACCGGGTAAGCCTTAAAACGGGCTTTAATGAGACGCATCATAATAGTAAGGTGATGCAACTTCCGCAACAGATGACCCCTGAATTAGCCGAATTAATCGGTTTGTATATGGGCGATGGTTACACCAAAGTCACGGCTGGACTGAATATTGTGGTGAATAATCACGATCAAGATTTGATCGCCCATGTTCAGGATCTCGCGTTACAAGTGTTTGGTGTAATTCCCACAATTGAAGCGCGAATCGGTTGCCAAGTGGTGCATATTCACGGACGATCGATCGTGCGGTTTATGAAGGCGAATGGATTTAGTAAAGAAGTGGGCAACAAGGGTGAAGGCGCGGAGTCAGCCTTTATACCCAGTGCAATCTTGCAATCGGGGCGGACGTGTGTGGCGGCTTTCTTGCGTGGTTTGTTTGAAAGCGATGGCACAGCGCATCGACAGGTAGTAGAAGTTTCAACCGTCTCTCCGGTATTGGCCAAGCAAGTCCAAGTTGCGTTATTAGGGTTGGGTATCGTTAGCCATTTACGCACTGTAGTACATGCTGAGGGCGAACGGTTTGGCCAACGTCCGATCTATCGGGTGCGGTTGTTGAATCGCGATGAAGTGGTGAAATTCAAGCAAGAGATCGGTTTTATCTCGGAACGTAAACAATCCGTGATTGCTCAAATAGAGCCTTCATCGCGTGGAGATACGTTCGCTGTAGAGGCCGCGATACATGACTTTTATGCCGCGAGTCAAGGGATCAACTGGGTGACACGTCAAGAAATTCTTGGCCGCGTTAGCAACGGTTCGCTCAATATTCCCTATGTGAAACAAATGTCGGCGGAACATCCGCAATTACAATCCTCTATTTTAGGTGATTTGGCCTTACGGGGCGCGTTCTTTGACGTGGTGGATCATATCGAATATGGGATGTCACCAACGTTTGACATCAGTGTTCCGCATAATCATACGTATGTGGCAAATGGCTTCGTTTCGCATAACACTACAGGAACTATGGTCAATACTAGCACCGGTATTGAGCCGTTTTTCTCTTGGGTGTACTATCGCAAGAGCCGCTTAGGGTTACATGAAGAACAAGTCCCCTTGGTGAAAGATTGGTACGCTAAAAATCCCACGACTAAACAGTTACCGGATTTCTTTGTCACCGCGATGGATCTCACGCCAGAAGAGCATGTCCGTGTACAGGCCACGATCCAACGGTGGATCGACTCCTCGATCAGTAAAACCGCCAATCTGCCCAACAATTACACAATTGAGCAGGTCAGCGATCTGTACAAGTATATGTACGAATTAGGTTGCAAAGGTGGCACGGTTTATCGGGATGGCAGCCGCGATGAACAGGTGTTGATGCTCAAAGGTGATGAACGCGCCGAAAGCGAGATGGAAAACGTCAAAGGCAGAAAAGAGAAAAAATCTGAAACCGACGAAAAACCCGCGCAAGTGGCCACGCCGCATCGTGTCTACCCACGTCCCAAGAAACTCACGGGAGTCACGGTCAATTGTGCCACACCTTTTGGGACGGCGTATGTCACCATGAACACCGATGAGCATGGCTATCCGTTTGAGGTGTTTATCACCGCGCCCGGCAAGGCCGGTAGCGATCTTCAAGCGGATGCAGAAGGTTTAGGGCGCATGATCTCGCTCTCATTGCGTACCACGGAACCGCATAACCGTAAAACCATGTTGCAATTGATCATCGATCAGTTGCGCGATATTGGGGGAGCGCGTTCCGTCGGATTCGGACAAAATCGCGTGGTATCGTTGCCGGATGCAGTGGCCCGCGTCTTAGAGGAAAACTATTTCCCAAAAGATGAGCCGCAACAACTCGGCCTGCCGATCCCAGAGATTACCGTCCTCACGGTGAAATCACCCAGTGAACATGAGAACAGTAACGGCAATGGTCATCATGGGGTCTTGAATGGCGCGGATGTTTGCCCGTCTTGTGCGAATATCACATTGGTTCGTGCGGAGGGTTGCCGGAAGTGTTTAACTTGCGGTTATAGCGAGTGCTAAAGCACACTTTGACGATCGATGAGGTAGGGAAGTGGATTTTCCCTACCTCAAGATCGTTTTTTTGTGCTACAATGATAGAACGTTTGTTCAAAAAAAGGGGATGTCGCCATGAATCGCGATCAAGTCCAATATGCTGTTTCCAGAATCCATTGTGACCGTGATCCGGGCTTGATCACGGAATTAGAAGTCTGGGAACATCAAGGCGATAATGTGTTGACCAATCCGCAAATTTGGACACGCGAACAGGTGATCACCGCGATCAAAATGGGCTATCGGTTTATGACGATCTTGATCAACGAACGGACGAATAGTTTTACTTGGGATCGGGAAGTCAAGTTATACCTTGGGCGTTATCTGAAAACCGAGATGAGCCGCTTGATCTGTGATCAGATCGATCGCTTACCATTTTCGTATTCTTGATTTCATCTTGACTCTATTTCAACATGATTATGGTAAAATCTAGACATTAGCCATTCTCTAAATCACAAATAGGTTGCACTATGTCTAATCAAGATTTTTTTAATGAAAGTAGCGAACAGTCTAGGGTAAAAGCGGCTATCGTTGCTAAATATTTCTATGCTTGGGCAAATGTTATAATGCCAACTGTCAAAAAAGATGATAGGCATATCGCCTATATTGATTTGTTTGCAGGGCCGGGTAGATACGAAGATGGTACGAAGTCAACACCTTTGTTAGTGTTGGAAAAAGCGATCCAAAATCCAGAAATGACACAAAGATTAGTGACAATCTTTAACGATTTAAATAAAGATAACACTTTTTCTCTGGAAAAAGCAATACAAGAGCTACCCAATATCCAAAAACTTAAATATCAACCTCAAATTCATAATTATGAAGTAGGAAATGAAATTGTAGCAATTTTTGAACGTATGACTCTTATCCCTACCTTGTTTTTTGTTGATCCTTGGGGGTATAAAGGGTTATCTTTAAGATTGATAAATTCTGTTTTAAAGAATTGGGGATGTGACTGCATTTTCTTCTTCAATTATAATCGTATCAATATGGGATTAAATAACGTATTTGTAAAGCAACACATAGATGCGTTATTCGGTGAACAACGTGCCGATGAACTGCGTAAAAAATTAGAAACGCTATCTTCTGATGAGCGAGAACTTACGATTGTTGAAGAAATAGCGCAAGCTTTAAAAGAAATGGGTGGAAAGTATGTTTTACCATTTAGATTTAAGAACGAGCAAAACAGCCGAACGAGTCATCACCTGATTTTTGTGAGTAAACATTTTAAAGGTTATGACATCATGAAAAATGTGATGGCTAAAGAAAGTTCAAGTTCAGAGCAGGGAGTCGCCTCATTTGAATACACACCAGCAACGGAAAACCAACAACTTTTATTCGAGTTGTTTCGGCCAAGACCTTTAGATGAATTAAAGACCCAACTTTTACAAGTCTTTTCTGGTAAATCTCTCACTATGTGGAAAATTTATGAAACACATAGCGTAGATACACCTTATACCTCAACTAACTACAAAGAAGCATTAAAGGCGTTAGAAGCTGAGGGATTGATAGAAGCCAATCCTCCAGCCAAAGATCGAAGAAAAGATTCATTTGCAGACCGTGTGATGGTGAGATTTAAATGACCTCTATAGCTTGCGTAGCTATTTGCGGAAAATCTTCACGCCAATCCGGCCATTCAAGATTACCCTTAAAAAAGACCGGAATCTTTTGAGCATCAAATAAATCCAATAAATTTTGCACCCATTCC
>JALOOG010000024.1 GCA_025454525.1 Anaerolineae bacterium
GCGGCGGTGATGTCCTCTAAGCCGCGGGTGGTGACGGCGAATAGATCTGGTAAGCGATCATTCATGGCGCGGGAGTCGCTTCGCCTTCTTCTTCAAAAATCGATAGATCGATCGGCTCAAAGCTGGTGATCACCATAACCATTTCCAATTGATCAAAGTTGATCAAACTGCTCACTTGGGCGCGTAATTCGGCCGCCGACTCGAAGCGTTGGATGCTATCGATCTGCCCGATCACCAGATCCGGCGGCAAGGCCCCCGTTAACCCAGAGGTCAAGACCAGATCGCCCACCCGCACATCGGCGTTTAACGGGAGCATCTGCATCTCCATACCTGTTGCGGAAACCCCGATGACCGATCCTTCAACGCGAGTCGTTTGTAAGCGGGCGCTGACAGCACTCGAATCCGCTGTTACCAGCATCACACGGGCCGCGTTGGCACTCACATTGATCACCCGTCCGACGAGTCCGGCCTCAGTAACGACGGCCATGCCACGCCGCACCCCGTCGCGAGTGCCACGATTGATGCTAATGGTGCGAAGGGCGCTGTTGGTATCACGACTGATCACATCGGCGGTGACAAACTCCATATCGCGGGTAGTGGTGGTATACGAGACCAGATCGGCCAAGCGGGTGTAATCGCTGCTGATTTCGCGCAACGAGACCACTTCAGCCTGTAGACGGGATAACTGTTCTTCTAGATCGGCATTGCGTCGCCGAAGATCGTCAATATCTTGTAATTGTTGAAGATCGCCACTGAGATTGAGGCTGATCCGGTTGACGACCCCGGCGAACCAATTCAGTGGAGTCGCTGCCACTTCTTCGATCGGGGTAAGCAATCCAACGCTCCCCCCGAACATCAATCCACCTGCGATCAATACACAGACAAATAAGACCACTAAGCGCCGATCTTGGCCGCGTTGTTTCATCAGTTGATCCTTTCGTTAAGGGCGGATGCGCCACACCCAAGTATCGCGAAACTCGCAAGTCGTGTCGATCGGCTCAAAGTTAACGGCGGCGATCCCGATCTCCCCGATGCGGGGTGGGAGGATCGCCGTGCCAACATAACGCCGATTGATGTAATAATGCACATTTTCACCCACCCGCACGATCAACAATTGTTGGTCGGTTTGAGCAAACGTTAGCCCATCACCAAAGATACCGGGGGCATATTGTTCACCATCGCGATCGGAGATCCCATATCCGCCCAATTGATCTAGATAAGCGAGGCTATGTTCCGACTCCGAGAGATTACCGAACACGATCCCACATCCGACCAGACCAGAGGTAGCCGATCGCCAAGTGACGGTCGTGCTGATCACCACATCCTCAAAGGTCGTGCCACGCGCTAAAATTTGTCGATTCACACCCGCATTGATCTGCTGAGCGAAGCTTTCAGCGGCGTTGAGCGCCACTTGCCCTCCCGAAGGGATCACCCGCCGTCGCTCTAACTCTTGGGTGATCAAGGCCTGCCCACCGGGGGCCAACATCGTCGGCAAAATCTCTTGGCCGTCCAATTGATAAGGCGTGGTGATGATCAATGCGTCATAACTCACTTGCGTCTGACTGTTGGGCGCGTTGATCGTCTGCACCATGATGCCGACTCGTCCCTCGCTTAATGTGTTGCCTTGATCGATCGCTTGTCCAACAAAGGCATTGTTATAAAACACATCAAAAGTACGGCCATTGGCCAAAACCCCAAAGCTAAACCGATCTTGCCCCGCGGGGATCGCCGGATGATTCGTCCAATCGCGGATCACGGTCTGGACTCCGTTACGCCACAAGATCATGCGCCATTGTCCCAGATGATTCAGGGTGAGCGCGTAAAATTGGTTGCCCGTTTGTCGCAAGGTGAGACCGGTGATCCACCCATTACGGCCGTTAACGTTTTGGATCTCGGTATGGGCGTAAAAATTGCCGAAGGTTTCGCCTACGGTGTTATTGGCATAAGCGCTTTGTTGAATGCCGCTTAGCGCAAGGGCCAATTGTCCACCCGCTTGATCAATGATCAGATCGCGAGTGGTGGTGGCCCAATTGGGTTCACCTTCAAAGGTTTCGCGGGCGGTCTCAATCGCATAACCGTTTAACCGTTGTAAGCTGTAAGTCCCCCCGTTCCCCTCAAAACCGGTGATGATCACGGTGTATTGATCGGTACGGGGTAGGGTGACGGCCTGTAACAGGGCGGCGGTATCCGTCGGATAGTTAAAATCGTCGTTTTCGGAGATCAACACCCCGGTGCTATTGAATAACTGCACGATCGGATCGAAGCCATTTTCGCCTTCAACATACAATGAGATCACTGCGCCTTCTGTGGCGGAAAATTGCCACGTATCCGCACCATTGGCCGGCACGACCCCAGAGACGGTGACAAAGCTCTCAAGGGTGCGTTGAGCGCGGATCGGAGGCGATCCGATCGAAAGCGCGATCCATAGGATCAACGGGATTAATCTGCGGGCATCCATGATGGGAACTGTTGTTTTAAGTGATTGAGATAGGTGACGTAATCGGTATGAGACATCTCGCCGCCCTCATTCCAGCGGACTTCTTCGGCCAAATGTAAGCGGCGTTGTTGACCGGCCAACCGGAGATCCGCTTCTTCTTGGCGCGGGCTAAGCTTGGTGTGGTGTTGGGAATAAGGCAAGCTGGGAAAATCTTCCGGTGAGACAAAGGTATAAACCGCGAGATAGTGTTCATCCTGATGTAAGGCGGTAGCGACCATATACCAGCCTTTTGGGATTCGCGTGCGTTTTTTGATCTCAAAATACCAAAATAACACGTTCACATGCTGTGAGCCGTCGATGCGGCGTTCACTTTGAGCTGTGCCACCGCGCCCGATCTCAATATGCTGATCGATCAAACGCACTTCTCGTCCGCTACGCCACCGCCGTTTAAGCGGTGTATCAATGGCTTGAGTGAATACGGCGGCCCCCACTAATCCGCCGAAGATCCCGATCAGATTAAAACCACTTTGGGGGAGCAGAAGGCTCACCAAGAGGTAGATTACCGCCCACACCACGAGAAACAGCCCAAAAATGGCAACGCGCAAGCCGGCATGTTCTGGATCAACGTTAAATGAAATCATCGACCGCCCCACCTATCTTTGCAGAGTACACGGTGACAATGATATATCATTCTGCCACAACTTGGGCAGGGGTAACAGGAGTGATCGCGATCACTCCTGTTAGATTAGAGTTTATTACTAAGCGGCATGGAATAACCTTGCCCTGGAACCGTCACGATGTAAGTAGGGCGGCGGGCATTTTCTTCGATCTTTTGACGCAAGCGTGAAATGTTCACCCGTAACACGGAGTAATCATTTTGATAGTTATCGCCCCATACCGCACGTAAAAGTTCTTCATGGGTGACAATCTTGCCTGCTTTTCGCATCAAGATCGCCAAAATACCATATTCGATCGGGGTGAGGTGCAAGCGTTGACCGCGGATCGTCGCTTGACGGCGCGGCATATCTAATTCAAGGCGGCGCACGGTGAGTTTGGTCTCTGGTTTAGGAGTCCATTCCACCCGCCGCAATAAGGCCCGTACCCGTGCGATCAATTCTTCGGGTGAAAACGGTTTACCGAGATAATCATCTGCGCCTAATTCTAACGCATGGACACGATCGCGTTCTTTGCCATGCCCACTCACCACGATCATCGGTAAAAATGAACTTGCGCGCACCATGCGTAATACTTCTAACCCATGAATATCGGGCAGATTCAGATCCAACAGCACCAGATCCGGCGCAAGTTGGAGGATCTCTTGAAGCGCGCTTTCGCCGCGATCGACCGACATCACCCGATACCCGACATCGCGCAACAGCGTCCGCATCACTTCGGCGGTATCGTCATCGTCTTCGACAATCAAGATTTGAAAAGTTTGGTCTTGCACCGTAACCATAATGAAACTTCCGTATAACCTATTTGTAACATCATCTCTTTGTTATACCATAGTTTCGGGGTGGTTGGCATTAACCAAACCGAATTTCTAACGAATCTAAACAAAAACCCCCGTTTTAGACGGGGGTTGAAGATTAGGATGGGCGCACATGGACTCGAACCATGAACATCTATCTTGTAAGGATAGCGCTCTGCCAATTGAGCTATACACCCTTCATTTTTGGCAAGTGAGATGATTATACTGAAAGCGGGGTTGTTACGTCAAGGTAAAATTCATCATCATAGGCGCTAGATCCCGTGAATTTAAGTGATCAGTTTGAATGTTATTTTGTGTGCCAAGTTCCTAAAGATCATTCCCCCATTTTTACCATTTGACCGCTTTAACAAAGTGTGCTATATTGACCTCAAACTATGGGTATTTCCTTCTTTAGCAGGCGATTCCTCAAAGTCGCTAAGCCGCTCTCTATCTAGCTAATCAACACACAATCCGTTGGGATTCACCCAACACTGTTCCTAAATTGTTTAGCGATGATCCAACATCACCATCCGGGCAAGCGGCATAGGCTTTCATGAATTGCACAACATCGATCTTGGTCGTCTATGATCAACCTCAGTCATTTTCACATCACTTAAACCCAACGGAAAGGAGTTGGCGTGGGCTTATTTGTCTACGCTCAAAAGTTGCATGGACATCGCACAATTAGAACACAAAACCTTAGAAGAATTGCGTCAGATCGCACGGGAGGAAAATGTCCCGCGCTTTAGCCGCATGAAAAAACAAGAGTTGATCTTGGGACTCTTGCGCGTGGAGGCAGAACGTCGCGGACATAAATTGCGTGGCGGAGTCTTGGAAATCATGGAAGAGGGGATCGGTTTCTTACGCGCCGAAAAATATCTCCCCGGCCCAAATGACATTTATGTAGCCCAAGCCCAGATCAAACGCTTTGGCTTACGTACCGGAGATATGGTGATCGGTCAGGTGCGCGCTCCCAAAGAGTCCGAAAAATACTATGGTCTCTTGCGTGTAGATGCGGTCAATGGCATGAACCCAGAAGAAGCGAAAAATCGCCCCAATTTTGAAGATCTCACCCCGATTTTCCCTGATGAACGCTTTGATCTGGAAACCAGCCCGCGTATTTTATCCACCCGCATGTTGAATTTAGTCGCTCCGATCGGGCGGGGTCAACGCGGTTTGATTGTATCACCCCCTAAGTCCGGTAAAACCACCTTGCTAAAAGACATCGCTAACGCGATCAGCCAAAATTATCCTGATGTCCACCTGATGATCGCGCTAATCGGTGAACGTCCGGAAGAAGTCACCGATATGGATCGCTCGGTTGAAGCCGAAGTGATCGCCGCGACGTTTGATGACCCAGTTCAACATCATGTCCGCGTGGCAGAAATGGCGTTAGAACGTGCAAAGCGGTTAGTCGAGATGAAACGCGATGTGGTGTTATTGTTAGACAGCATTACCCGCTTGGCGCGTGCCTATAACCTAGTCGTGCCGACCAGTGGCCGTACTTTGTCGGGCGGTCTTGATCCGTCTGCTATCCAACCGTCAAAACGCATTTTTGGCGCGGGACGTAATGTAGAAGAAGGCGGTAGCCTCACGGTGATTGCGACCTGTCTGGTCAACACTAACAGCAAAATGGATGACTTGATCTATGAGGAATTTAAAGGTACTGGCAACATGGAGCTGCATTTGAGCCGTAAGTTGCAAGAACGCCGAATCTTCCCCGCATTTGACATTGAACAATCATCTACTCGTCGTGAAGAATTGTTGTTAGGGCCGGATGTGTTACAACGGGTGTGGACGGCGCGCAGAATGTGGTCACACTTGGCGGAAAACGAAGAAGTTGGGCCTGTAGCCGCAACCGAACAGCTGCTCAATAACTTCCGACAATATGATACCAACGAGAAATTCTTAAATAGCTTACCCGCGGCCTCTGCTGCAATGATGTCCGGGAATCGTTACTAAGATCAACAGGGACTCCCATGTCCCTGTTATTCTCGTATCAACTCAATCCAATAGTGATCGGCAAACCGCGCTAGGCGTTCATAGCCCGCGATCCGACTCTCAAGGTTAGTCAGCAACCCTAACCAACGCGGGCGTTTTTCGATCACACCATATGCACCACTAGGCGGTAGCAGAATACCCAAGCCCTCTAAATGGGTTTGACGAAAATAACTAGAGAACCTTTGACGCAAGCGGCGCGGAGAAGGGTAATGCACGCGAATCTCGGTTTCGTTTGATCGGAACGTGGAACCTCCGCGTATGCGTCGTGTGGCCGTGCTAAAATCCAGATGCGCGGCATTCCAAGCGATCTCCCATAGACACCACGGACTCATCACTCCGAACGCGATTCGCCCGCCGATCTTGACCCGTGGCGCTAACCAATCCGCCAGATCTGAGAGGTCATTCACGCAGTTGATCACACCGAAATTTGCGACCACACCGTCGTAATTGTCCATAAAATCAGTTGCAGGCAAGCGATTTAGATCTAAATGGCGAAATTCGGCTAAGGGAGTGTGCTGATTTTTATCACGGGCGACTTGAAGCATCTTTTCGCTTCCGTCGGTTGCCGTGACACGAATGCCTTGTCCGGCTAAATGGCGCGCATCTTCCCCCGTGCCACAACCCAATTCTAAAACATGATTTCCCGGCTGCCAGAGGTGATGAAAACGGGCATGAACCCGTCCGCGTAACCATCGGGCGATCTGGGTATCGGTAAACGTTTGATCATAAGTCGGCGCAAGTGCATCAAAGGCCATACTCAATTATCCCCATTGGACGACGATTACGGATGAGTCTAAAATGTTTCAATAAGTGTAACGTTAAACTCGGTTATGAAGATCAGACGGCTAAGACACACTATTTACGATTGCTGTGTGAGTCAAGTTGTGTGATGAATGCTTCAGGGGAAATTCCGAGATCTTGCATTACGGCAAGTTTAGCCATTTGCGCGGGAAGTCCACGAGTCATATGAGTCATGATCTCGCTATAAACCTCTGAATGCACATAGGGTTTGACATACTTATTTCCAAACTGATATAACCATTCAGTGAGGTTGGTTAGTTGTTCGAGATTACCGCTTTTGACCACATCAGTAGAATTATCCCCCGACACTTGGTACCAGCGTGCATCCAATTCGGGCTTTTTGGGCCGTAATTGTTCTAATTGCTGATAGAGACGAATCACCTCTTGCTGTGATTCAATCAGTTGTTTTTGCAAGGTGTTTTCTCGTTGCAACGCCTCAATTAAGGCCTGTTTAGTTGACATTACCGACAGCCTTTCGATGATTGGGGGCAATTACTTGATAACTTGGCATGGCAGCCAATTTTTGACGACGTTTTTGTTGTCGATTAGCTTTGTAATATTTGAGATAATCTGCATAGATCCCTCGCATAATCTTAATCATAATGCGATCGCTTTCTGAATTATCAACTTTTTGAGCAAACTCTAGTAAATAGAGCATCTCACGGACTTGGATCAATTGTTCAAGGGTGACTTCGATCATCCAATTAAATCCTTATACTCATCTTCCAACCAAGTTCGTATTGAAAGTGGATAATCCTCTTGGGTGCATAGTTGAATTAACTGTTGTAGATTTTCTGCATCAAGTTTCGCTTTTTGTGCTTGTAAGTTTTTAAGGTTTTCTTCAACGTATTTGATCACTTCAAGATGAGCATTATCCCCTGTTTCGGCGAATTTGACACGGGCATACGCTCTCGTAGACATTAAACCTTCTTGATGTTTATAGATCGCCCACAAGTTGTTTTCGTAGCTGCTCATCAGATTTGGCCTCATCGGATCATCGGGCTGGATGATCTCTATTTTACCTGTGTTTTTGAAAAACCCAAAGCCATTTACCGAATACGATCAATTCAAACGCGGTTTACTTAAACAGCGATCGCACCATAAGCTTAATTGTAAGATCAAAATTGAAAGCGCAAAAATGAGGTGGAATTGCGATTCAAGGATCATCGGACGCTACTTAAAGAAAATGTACAGCGTGTTAGCACAGCACGAATGAGCGAAAAAGTCGTAACAAATATGACGTTTTCTCCCGATCGGTTGCATCGGAGCGAGGGTAGCGGTAGAGTCGCCGCTATCGATGTCAAGCACTTGTGGGAGCAGACTCTATGGCTATCAGCGCTTTAAGTGATGCAGAAATTAGCGAAGGCCTCAATACCTTGAACGGTTGGGAACGTGAAGACAATCACATCACCAAAACCTATAAATTTACCAGTTACTTAGCCGGAATTGCGTTTGCGAGTGCCGTTGGGGTGGTTGCCGAAGGACTTGATCATCACCCCGATCTACTCATTGGGTGGCGTAAAGTCACGATCCGCTTTTCAACCCATGACGCGGGCAATCAGATCAGTCAACGCGATCTAGAGGCAGCGCGGGCGGTGGACGCATTAGGCTACCCTAAAGCGTGATCCGCCAGACCGGAAGATCATACCCATTGCGTTGAAACCCGTAAAACTCATAAAGTCGTTGGGAGCGGGTGTTGGTGTCCTGTGTGTTGACCGTCAAGGTATGGACGGATTGTCGCTGAAAAAAGCTGATTAAGTGACTCAATAACGCACCACCTATCCCGCGCCCTTGAAATTCAGGTGCGATCGCTAAACGGGCCAAATGCGCCGCATCGCGATGCCGGGTACTTAATTGATACCCCACCAGTTGATCCTCTAACCATGCCGCTGTGCAGATCGCCGCTAATTTATAAGCGTGACGTAAATCGGTCTGTGAAAGTTGCCACGGGGCGACAAAGGCCGCTTGATCGATCGCCGCCAACTGGGGGATCTGTTCGATCTCCACTGGACGAATCCACACTTGCGTCCGCGGTGCAGGGGGCGCAGCGGCCTTTTGACGACGCAAGGTGACGATCAGATCATCCGCTTGAAACCCGATATGCGGGATGTGTTCACCCACCCAATCGTCGGTGATCAACAATGAGGCTGAATAAACTGCTTGAGCGCGTAATTCACGATTCAAACTTTCCCACAAAATTTTGAGGATCAAGCGTGTTGGTGCGCCGTCTCGAATCGCCAATAAGCGAATCCAACAGGTTTGATGTAACGGTTCAGATGCGCCGATCACACCGATTAACGTCTCACCTTCCCAAGCGAGTCGAATCGGGGCGGGGATCTGATCAAGCCAGTTTTCGGTGGTGTACCAATCAAGATGCGTGTGGGTTTGATAGTTGTGATAGAGCAGGTCTAAGACACCCTTACGATGTCGTCGTTCATAATCAGAGACGGTGTATAACGACATAAGGTTTATCGGCGCGGATAGGGGCGTTTGACATAAGCGGGCAAGGGGTTAAAGTCCAACGAAACGCATAAACGCGCATCCAAAAAGCGTAACAAGATGCGTTGATCCAATTTATCCACATTCGGCGTAGTGAATAGCGTGGTTTTACGCGCTACATAGCGGTAATCAATGATCTGAAACACCTTTTCTTGTGACCACGCGGACAGATGATCGGTTTTCAAGTCGTCTAAGATCAATAATGGCACAGTTCGTAAGTGTTGTAGACGTTGTTCGGTGCTGGACTCGTTTGAATCAGATCGAAAGGTCTTGAGGTAATCCATGAGATCCGGTAACGCGATCATCAACACATCCTCACCGCGTTCCGCCCGATGGTTGGCGATCGCCGCCGCGAGATGCGTTTTACCCGTGCCATACGCACCATGTAACAGCAACCACCGTTCCATCGGTTGCTTAGCATATTCAAACGCCTCTAAAAGCAATTCTTGGGCAATCCGACTTTCTTCGGCCAAGAGATTGGTTTGTGTGTCGAACGTCTCAAAAGTCTGATGTTGGTAAAGGTGCAAGGTAGACGCAAGTAACCCCTGTTGGCGTAAGGTTTGGGTGCGATAA
The DNA here is from genome assembly GCA_025454525.1 of Anaerolineae bacterium. Lineage (GTDB taxonomy): Bacteria > Chloroflexota > Anaerolineae > Aggregatilineales > Phototrophicaceae > JALOOG01. The sequence goes on from JALOOG010000024.1 coordinate 9,783, forward strand.
TCAGGCGCGCTGATCATCACCAATGAGGTTTTTTCGGTATCCAAGAGACGACTACGGATGCGCGGATCTAGTTTATCCAGATCGGCGTTGGTGGTGATCACGGTAGGTAGATTGTAGCTATAACGGTGATTCAACAGTTGGAACAGCTTTTCGATCGCCCACGGACTAGGCTGTTCGACTCCCAGGTCGTCTAAGATCAACAACTCTACATTACGCATCCGATCAAACATCTCATCATACGTGGTTTCGGCATTCGGGGCATACGTAGCGCGCAAATGATCCAACAGATCCGGCGTGGTGATAAACAACACGCTGATTCCTTGCCGTAAACATTGATTGCCGATCGCGGCCGCGAGATGTGTCTTGCCACACCCATATGTCCCACTTAACAACAACCAACTTTCCGGTTTGATCGCAAAATCATAGGCGCGTTGATAGGCCATCTTCAGCGAGTTTTGTTCGGCTGGACTGTGAAACAACGAATCGTAAGCGAAGTTTTGAAACGATTTATCGCTGAATGCGTCTAAATGACTCCAATGGCGCAAGCGATCGATCCGCTCCGAGTCTTGTTCAGGGGAGTAATTGGGGCAACGAAACATCTTGCCAAAACGCGGATCGCTCATCGGCACATCGTAACGCAAGCTCCCTAGCCCACCACACAGGATCGCATCCCCTTGCGCGCCACAAAATTTACAGGAGGGGGCGGCCGGTTCAGGGTCTCCGTCGGAGGAGATCGCTAAGTTCTTTTCGCTCAGCCGCTTCAGCATCTTGTCGATCACGTCTTGCGCCGTCTTCACGTTTGCCATCCTTTTTCCAGCGTTCAAGAATCGCCCGGACATAGCGTAAATTGCGTTTATTCATCTCGACGCTGATCTGGATCGCTTCCCGTAACCATTCTGCGCCAAATTCGCGTTCCGCGTCTTTTAATTCTTCGGCAATCATTGGGGTGAGGCCGCCGAAATTGTCCTCATATAGTTTATAGATCGTCGGGCGTTCTGGTAAGATCTGAATCGGATGTTCGTGATCGCCCGGTTGCCAACGCTGTTCCTGAATCTGCATGATCGCCGCTTGACCCGCCGGGCTATTGGCAAAATAGAGTTTTTCACAATGTCCCTCAAAGGTGATCTCCGCCCGTAACAGGGTTTGCCGTTGTACCGCGGCGATCAAGGCCTGTTCTAACGCATCACCGATCAGCCCGTGCATGTGAGCGACTTCCGGCGCGGTAAAATCGGCATGTCGCAAGTACCGAAATTCATCGCGGTCTTTTTGTTGTAAGGCCCATAACGCATAAACCGTGATCTTTAACTCATCTAGATCATCGATAATCGGCAACAATTCGCTAAAAAAGGTCGCCGGAATCCGAATTTGATGATCGCGTTGCGAGAAACCGTTAAACCGTTGAATCATTTAATAATCTCCCAAATCGACGCGGCGCACCACACCGTCCATAAATTTTGTTAAGGTGTTATCAAAATAGAGCGAGATCGTCCCCGTTGCACCGTTCCGATGTTTTGCTACGATCACATCCGCTTGATTTGGAAATTCAGTGGCCTCGTTATAGACCACATCACGATAGAGGAACATGATCACATCGGCATCTTGTTCGATCGCGCCCGACTCGCGTAGATCGCTCATCAATGGGCGCTTGTCTTGACGTTGTTCCACCGCACGCGAAAGTTGCGCGGCTGTGAAGATCGGCACGTTTAATTCACGCGCTAATTCTTTTAAGGCGCGGCTGATAAAGCTGACCTCTTGCACCCGGTTGTTTTCATAGCTGCCACCGGAGTTCATCAACTGCAAATAATCGATGATCACCAGATCGATCCCGTACTCATGTTGTAAGCGGCGGCACTTGGTACGCACTTGCAACGGAGACAGGGCCGGGGTGTCATCAATGAAGATCGAAAACCGACTCAAGCGGCCGGCCGCTTCCACAAAGCGCGAAAATTCTTGCGGCGATAAGCGCCCCATACGGAGTTGATGCGTGTTGATCCCGGTCTCCATAGCGATCATCCGCTGCACGATCTGATCCGCGCCCATTTCCATCGTAAAAATCGCGATCCGCGCCCCTAAGCGGGCGGCATTCACCGCACTAGACAATAAAAACGAGGTCTTGCCCATGCCAGGACGGCCCGCAAAGATCAACAGATCCGATTTTTGGAAACCGCCTAACATCTCATCCAAGTCTTTAAAGCCGCTGGGGGTGCCGAAAGTCATTTCGGGGTTTTGCATCCGATGTTCGATCTGATCAAAATAGGTGCTGATCACATCATGCAACGGGGTAAATTCACGCTTAAGTTGACGATCGGTGACGTTAAACAGTTGTTTTTCCGCGTCACTGATCACCGTGTCGATGTCAATTTTTTCGTTGTAAGCGAGGCCTTTGATCTGATCGGCCGCCTCTAACAACCGCCGCCGTAACGCGGCCCGCTCCACGATCCGCGCATAAAATTCACCGTAGACCGAGGTCGGTGTGCTGTTGATCAGGTGCGCGATATACGGAGGGCCTTCGATCGCTTCAAGTTGCTCTAGGTTGCGGAGTTCTTCGATCAACGTTAAATATTCGATCGGCTCATTGCGATCGCTTAAGCGATTCATCGCATCCCAGATAAAGCGATGCCGGATGATGAAAAAATCATCGGATTTAAGAATGCCAGCGATCGTTAAAAAGGAGTCTTGGTTCAGTAGGATCGATCCAAGAACCGCCTCCTCCGCTTCTGGACTGTAAGGGGCCGCGCCGTAATCAAGTTGGACACGGGTCGTCTGTTGATCGCTCATCAATTATGAACCAACCCTAAAACCCTAAAATAACCGTTAGAAGTCAAGTGCGAGAGTCAAAAACGGTGCGACAAGAGGATCGCACCGCGTTTTCCACAAGAATGAGGGGGCTTATTTATCTTCGTCGCCCAAGTCATCTAGATCTAACGAATTTACAAAATCGGCAAACGCGCTTAGACGACGTTCATCCACTTCTGCACCCCGTGGAGCAGCTTTTTCTTCGGCGATCTCTTGTTCCACATCGGGATCGGGCTTAATCCCAGCCCGCTCAAACACATGCTCCGCCACAAAGATCGGCGCTTTGGCACGTACCGCGACCGCGATCGCATCACTGGGACGCGAATCGACTTCCACCTGTTTTCCGTTGATCTCTACCACCAAACGCGCATAGTAGATCTCATTACGGAGATCGTTGATCAGGACGTGAACCACCCGTCCGCCTAACTCGCGAATAATCGACTTGATCAAATCGTGGGTGAAAGGGCGTTGTTGAGGGACTTCCTGAAGTTCTTGCGTGATCGCTTCTGCTTCAAACGGCCCGATCCAGATCGCAAGATAGCGCTCAGTATGGATGTCTTTTAAGACAACGATCCGGTGCTGCGACATCAAGCTCACCCGGATACTGTCAATAATCACCTCAACCATATCACCAATCCTTAAAGAGTCATCTCACGTTCTCTCCAGATTATACACGGAGATGGCTTAACGGCAATATTGTACCAGATTAAGGAATTGCCCGGATCGTTGATTTTCTGGTTATAATCCAAATTACAGATCTGCAACAAAGAAAACGATAAGGGACTCTATGCTGCCCGTAACAATGACACAAAGTATCGGCAAGCGCTACCGCTTGGAACACCTGATTGGGATGGGTGGCATGGGAGCCGTGTATCGCGCCGTAGATCGTTTAACTGGGAAAGTGGTCGCGCTCAAGCGTGTGACCATGAATGAGCTTCACCTTGAGCCTTCGGCCAGTGGCGCACAAACCGATGTGCGCGTGGCGTTGACCCAAGAATTTAAATTAATCGCTTCGTTACGGCATCCTAATGTGATCACCGTTTTAGATTATGGCTTTGATCAAAATCGCGAACCTTATTACACAATGGAGTATCTCGCAGGCGCGGACACGCTGTTAGAGGCGAGTCGTCCCCAAAATATCGTGCAACGTGTTCATCTCTTAGTACAAACCCTACAAGCGCTGACTTATCTGCATCGGCGCGGGATTTTGCATCGCGATCTAAAACCGGCGAATGTGCTGGTCTATGAGGGCCAAGTGAAAGTGTTAGATTTTGGCCTGTCGATGATGCGCGATCGAGTCGATCGGAGTCAACGATCAGAAGAGAGTGATCCGGCGGTCGGCACATTAGGCTACATGCCACCTGAAGTCTTGTTAGGCGATCCACCGCGTGAAGCCGCTGATTTATATGCGGTGGGTATCATGGCCTATGAGATCTTTGCTGGACGACATCCCTTCCATATCGAAGATGTAGGCCTGTTGATCAACGATATTCTGCATACCGCGCCCGATGTCTATCAATTGGATATCAGTTTGCCGTTAGCCCAAGTGATCCAACGCTTGTTAATGAAAAATCCACAAGATCGTTATCAAAATGCCCGTGAGGTGATCGCCGATCTCAGCGCTTCGGTGGAAACGCCGATCCATATCGAAACCGAAGCCACCCGCGAAAGTTTTTTGCAGGCCGCCCGCTTTGTCGGACGCGATCATGAATTGGATCAATTAACCCATGCACTCAAAGTGACCACCACCGGACAGGGAAGCCTTTGGTTGATCGGCGGTGAAAGTGGAGTCGGAAAATCGCGGCTCACCGACGAATTGCGTACCCGTGCCTTGGTGCAAGGCGCGTTGGTGATGCAAGGTCAATCGGAAAACGCCACAGGCATTCCCTATCAAATGTGGCGTTCGGTGATCCAATGGTTGATGTTGTTACGCGATCTTTCGGCGGATGAGATCAACGTGATCCATAATCTGACTTTAGAGCAAACACCCACTAGCCCGCTTGATCCAGCCACGGCCCAAGCGCGTTTCTTACGGATCTTAAAAGAGTCCCTCGCGAGTCTAGATCAACCCGTCTTATTTTTGGTGGAAGATCTGCATTGGGCGGGGAGCGAAAGTATCGCTTTGTTAGTCCAATTGGAAAAAATGCTCTCCACCTTGCCCTTATTGATTGTGGTGAGTTATCGCGATGATGAACGGCCTGATATTCCACAATTGTTCCCGTCTGTCCCCGTGATGAAGTTGACTCGACTTTCGGAGCGCGGGATCGCCGAATTAAGCCAAGCGATGTTAGGGGAAGTGGGGCGACAAGCGCATGTGGTCGATCTGCTCAAACGCGAAACCGAAGGCAATATCTTCTTTATCATCGAAGTGATCCGGGCTTTGGCCGATGAAGCGGGCGATCTGGAACAGATCGGTTTGATGACTTTGCCGGAGCATGTCTTTTCCGGTGGGATCAAGCGCATTGTGCAGCATCGCTTGAAACATATCCCGCCTTATGCCTACCAACTTCTCTATCATGCGGCGGTGAGCGGACGACAATTAGACCTCACCTTGCTTAAAATTCTCGCACCGACGATCGATCTCGATCGGTGGTTGACCGATTGTGCGAATGCCTCGGTGTTAGAAGTCGCTGACGGCAATCAATGGCGTTTTACCCATGACAAATTGCGGGAAGGGGTGATCGCGGATCTCTCGGATCTGGAGCGGATCGAAACGCATCAACACGTTGCCAAGGCCATTGAACAGATCTATGGACGTGAGCGGGTGTCTGCTTTGGCTTATCATTGGGGCAAGGCCCAACACATCGAAAAAGAGTTGTTTTATACCCGTTTAGCAGGTCAACAAGCGCTACGGAGCGGTGCGTATCTAGAAGCGGTGGATTATTTTGAGCGCACCTTACAGTTGACCCCCGAAAACAGCGCGGCCCAAATTGACCTGATGCAACAGTTAGGAGAAGCGCATCTTGGCTTCGGCGGTTATGATCAAGCGCGGCGTTTGTATCAGCAAAGCGCCGGATTAGCCGATCAATTCGGTCAAACCCCTGCTAAAGCGAACGCCTTGGCACGCTTAGGGGACATCGCCCATACCCAAAATGACTATAAAACCGCCGAGTCGCTCTACACGGAAAGTCATCGCTTGTATCAACAATTGGGCGATCGGCAAGGCGTGGCCAAGACGCTCAATAGCCTTGGCACCTTGGCTTACGATCTGGGTGAAGCGGAACGGGCTAAACGGTTGTATCAGGAAAGTTTGAACCTCACTCGCGAGTCCGGGGGACAATGGGGTATGGCCGGCGCGATTCGTAAGGATGAAGCGATCAATACCCGCGATACTCAAGAATTTCGACTCTTGTTAGGTCAATTGGACACACAATTGGAAAGTGGCGACCAACTCAACGCGGCCAAGACTTTACAACAATTGGGTGAAAGCGCGGTGCATGTTGGGGATATCCAAACGGCGAAAGATTATTATGAGCGGAGTGTTGCCTTGTATCGGGCGCTGAATCAACCAATCGGGGTGATTGAGGGGTATAATGCCTTAGCCAACACGCTGTTAAACACCCCCGAATCATCGCACTACTTGTTAGAGGCATTGCAGACCGCGCAATCGCATCAATTGATCCCCCACACCTTAGAGACCTTGCTGAATTTCGCGGTGTACTTTCAACAACGTGGCAATCTTGAGCAATCGGTAGAAATTCTCGCATTCATCTTGTACTATCCCGACTCATCTGATGCGCTACAAGATCAAGCGGAGCGGTTAGCCTTTGAATTAGAAGGGCAATTCGACTCCTCCGTCTGGGAGCGCGGTAAAAATCAGTCTTTTGAGCATCTGATCCGACAAGTGATTCAATGGTTGTCAGCATGACCAGTTACCTAGAACAAAGTAAAGAGCTACAAGTGGTCTTAAAGACCGCGTTTGAAACCGGTATGATCGCGGAAACCTTAGAGGCATTAGCGAAATTAGCGGTGATCATGGCCCAATTCGGTAAAACCAGTGAAGCGGCCGAAGCGGTGTCGTATGTGATGCAACACCCCGATGTCCCGTATGACATTTACGATCGGGCGGAAGATGTCTTTTTGGATCTCGAAACCCATTTATGCCCGCGTGTTTTAAGTGATGCCAAAGTAACCGCCACGTATCGCACCCTGCGGAGTGCGGTCGAAGCGGCTTTATCTGTGACGGTGGATTAAACCGAGAGGAATGATCGAATGAAGATGTTAGATTTAGCGCCAGAAGCAGATTGGCGTAAACGTTTTCGTGCGGCTCTGGTGGGCGGCACTCAAATTGCCCGGATGAACCCCAAGCGGGGACTCGCGGTGAGTAACCTGTCTGGCATTTATCAGCTTCACTCTTGGGATGTCGAAACGGGTGAGTTGCGTCAAGTGACGAATGCCCCGGCCGGCGTGGTGGTCGGGGGGATTGCCGCCGACGGCAGCGCGATCTACTATTTACAAGATCAAAAAGGGGATGAGATCGGACATTATGTGCGTGTCCCGTTTGACGGTGATTACAACACGCCCGTAGAAGATCTCACACCAGACATGCCGAATTATGCCTCATTTTACATCGGGCAAAGTTTATCGGCGCGGTGGATCGGCTTGACCACCGCGGGTGCGGACGGCTTTCAGATGTGGGTGATCGGGCCCGATCAATCGTCTCAATTGATCTACCGGAGTCAGCGTCTTTCGTTCGGGCCGATGCTCTCATTTGACGGGGAATACGCGGTAATCGCGACCACCGAACGTCATCAGTTTAACAACTTGAGCCTAATGGCCTTTGATTTACGCGCCCAAAGCGACTCGCAAAAGGTGTTGATCCTAAGCGAAGATGACGGCTCAATCGAACCCGTCGCATTTTCACCGCGCCCGGACGATGTGCGTTTATTGGCTTCAACCAATGTCACCGGCTTTGATCGTCCGCTGATCTGGGATGTGTCTACTGGGGATCGCACCGATCTGCCGTTTGTGGGTATGGACGGCGATATTCAAGCGTGGGGGTGGTCACCGGACGGCACAAAATTGCTGTTATGCCAATTTGTGCAAGCGCATTATCAATTGTATGTGTATGACCTTGATCACAGCACCTTACACAAGTTAGATCACCCAAGTGGCACGTATAATTCAGGTTATTTTTACTCTGATCGGGAAATTTTTGTCAATCGTCAAGACTCGATCACCCCGACACAAGTCGTCGCTTTAGACGCACAAACCGGCGCACAAACCCGCGTGGTGTTGCGCCTGCCACAAGACATCCCACCGAGTCGCCCATGGCGATCGGTGACGTTCCCATCATCGGGTGGTCAGCAGATCCAAGCGTGGATCGCCACACCCGAAGGAGAAGGGCCTTTCCCGACGATCCTCTACACGCACGGTGGTCCCACGTCTGTGCAAACCGAGACTTTTTATCCCAGCGCGCAAGCGTGGCTCGATCACGGGTTCGCCTTTGTCAGCGTCAATTATCGGGGATCGGTGACGTTCGGGCGGCAATTTGAACAAGCGATCTGGGGCAAGTTGGGCGAATTAGAAGTTGATGACATGGTGGCGGCTCGGCATTATCTGGTGACACACCGAATCGCTGATCCCGATGCGATCCTCTTAACGGGTGGATCGTATGGCGGCTACTTGACCTTACAGGCGATCGGCAAGACTCCAGATTTATGGGCCGGTGGAATGGCCGTCGTTGCGATCGCCGATTGGCGGTTGATGTATGAAGATCAAGCGGAGACCTTGCGCGGGTATCAACGCTCTTTATTCGGTGGATCGCCGGATGACCTGCCAGAACAACACGCGAAAAGCTCCCCGATCACCTATGCTGATCAGATCAAAGCGCCGATCTTGGTGATCCAAGGCAAAAATGACACCCGTTGCCCGGCCCGTCAAATGGAAGTCTACGAACAGACCTTAAAGGAACGCGGTAAAGCCATTGAGATCGAGTGGTTTGATGCTGGACATGGCTCACGGGCCATGGAACAGAGCATCCATCATCAAGAGTTAATGCTCCGTTGGGCGTATCGCATTTTAGGGTAGGGATTGAGGTGAAGCGATGACCACATATATCGGGGTGGATGGTTGCCGGGCGGGATGGTTTGCGATTACCTTATACGAGACTGGAAGTTGGCGGGCCGATCTGTTTCCATCGATCGGGAAATTGTGGGCCGAATGCAAACAACGCGATCCTGCTTTGATCTTGATCGACATCCCGATCGGTTTACCAGAGGACGGCAGTCGCTTGGCTGATGCCGAAGCTCGGCGTGTGTTGGGCAAACGGGGCAGCTCCGTGTTTAGTGTGCCAACGCGGGCCGCGATCTACGCCCCCGCTTATGCCGCTGCTAATGAGATCAATTTTCAGATCAGCGGTAAACGATTCTCGTTGCAACTTTGGAACATCGCTGACAAGATCCGCGAAGTGGATGCGCTCTTGCAACAAGATCATGATGCACGACTGATCTTCCGCGAAACACATCCCGAAGTCTTGTTTTGGGGACTCGCGGAAAAACCGATGGATCACATCAAAAAGTTGAACACGGGTTATCAGGAGCGGATTAGCTTATTACAAAATCTGTTCCCAGATGCGCCCAAAGTGATCACCGAGTCGCGTAAGGCCTATCGCCGCTTAGATGTTGGGCGTGATGATATGGTGGACGCATTGGTCGCCGCCATTGCCGCCAAGCACGGCAATTTGATCGGGATTCCCGCCACGCCACAATATGACGCACGCGGCCTCCCGATGCAGATTCTCTACCATCGTTCACCGATCGTCTTGCGTTTGCATCATGCTCAGATCACCGTGCCGTCTGATCAAGTGGAAGCGGCGCGGGCCTTTTACAGTGGTCTTTTAGGTTTACGAGAGATCCCAAAACCGGACTCGTTGATCGGACGCGGTGGTTTTTGGTTACGGATCGGGGATGCCGAATTGCATGTGAGTCCAGAAGACGGGGTGAACCGGGAAGCGACCAAAGCGCATCTCGCTTATCAAGTGGCGAATCTCGCTTATTGGCACAAACTCTTGACCGATCACGGCATTACGATCGGCGACTCGATCCCGATTCCGGGCTATGAACGCTTTGAATTTCGCGATCCCTTCGGGAATCGGGTCGAATTGATCCAAAAAGAGAGCAGCCGATGAACCCGATCTTGGTAACACCGGATCTACGGTATGCAGCCAGTTTCGCGGAGGCAGTGCGTGAATTTCAACCGGAAAAGCGTTATTTAGCCGTTGATCTAGACGATATACCGGCCTATATCGCGCAAATTGTCGCTTATCAATTCCAAGCGACGGAAGAGCGTGTGCCGGAGTCGGTGTTATGGTTGGTGGATCCCGACTCGGACACATTTTTAGGGCGGTTATCGATCCGTCATCATTTGAACCCCAGTTTAGAGCAACTTGGTGGGCATATCGGGTATGAGATCCGGCCATCGGCGCGGGGCAAGGGTTACGGCCGGTTGATCTTGCAATTGGGGTTAGACAAGGCCCGCGCTTTGGGCCTCACCCGGGCCTTATTGACCTGTGATGCCACCAATATCCTTTCGCAACGGGTGATCCGGGCGAATGGCGGGGTGTTGCAAGATCAAATCAGTTTACCGGAGCGTCCGAATCCGGTCATGCGGTGGTGGATTGATTTGTGAAGTTGATCCGTTTTTGGAAACCGTATGACGTTTTGACTCAATTCACCGACCCGGAAGGGCGCGCCACTTTAGCCGATTACATCACCTTACCGGAGGTGTATGCGGCCGGTCGCTTAGATCGCGATAGTGAGGGCCTGCTGTTATTGACCGATTCGGGACGCATCAGTCATCGCTTGACCGATCCCAAGTTTGCTCATCCACGCACTTATTGGGCGCAAGTGGAGCGGATTCCCTCTGAAGCGGCGCTCGCACTATTGCGCGCTGGAGTCGATCTTAAAGACGGGCGGACACGGCCCGCACAAGCGATCTTATTGGACGGTGAACTAGATTTACCAGAGCGTCCCGTCCCGATCCGCTACCGTAAACAAGTGCCGACCGCGTGGCTTCAGTTGACGCTCACTGAAGGGCGGAATCGTCAAGTGCGCCGGATGACCGCGGCGGTCGGTCATCCGACCTTGCGCTTAGTGCGATGGGCGATCGGTGGGATCACCTTAGCGGGGTTACAGCCCGGAGAATGGCAAGAAGTTGCGCCAGAATTAGCGCGTGAGATTTTAGGGGTACGATGATCGAATTTCAGCATTATGGTTTGTACTTTGGTCGTAATCAGATAAAAGAGGCGCAAAAACACGCCAAGCGCGCCCCGTTTAAGGTGGCGTGGGAACTGCTACAGACAAAAACGCCGTTGGATTTATTGACTTCCACCCATTGGCACGGATTACGGTATCGCTTTGAGGGCGATCGGGATGCGGGTGAACAGGCCGCACTCAACCTACCGCAATTACTGGTAGACGAGGGAAGTCCCTCCTTATTCGACGCGCTCCGTTATACGTTGATCGTGGCCCAATGTGTCGAATTGATCCGCGATCATCCGTCCTTACAGATGGATGCGTTACGGTGGTTTGAATGGCGCGCCAATCAGATCGCGGCGCTTGAAAATGCGTCCTATGTGGAGCGCTTGTGGATCGCGTTAGCCCAAGTGGTGATCGGGGTTGTGTTAGAGCGTGAAGCGTCGATCCAAGCGGGGGCAGCGGTCTATCGTGGTGTGTTGGAACAAGACATCCGTCCGGCGGGTTTTATTCCGGCGGTGGTAGACGGCAAAGACGGCGGCAGCTTGCATCGCTTTTTGTTGACCGCGCAAGCGTTAACCTTGATCGCGGAGGCGGCGGGGCAGGTGGGTCTCAACTTATGGGGGTATCAACATCGCGGGATGACGATCATCACTGCGGGCCTCTATCCGCTGTATTATCGCTATTATCCAGAGCAATGGCCATGGGATGAAGGGATCACGCTTGAAGACTCGGAGCGTTTATTCCGGGATTATGGCAGTTATCTTGAACCGTTGAATCGGCAAATCGGGCGTTACACCAAGGCGATCGATCTCATCCTAAGCGAGATCCGTCCGGTGTATACCCTCTGGGGTGGGGGCTTGCTCACCTTGTCGCATGGGGTACGGACAGGTTGGTTTTAAGCGAATTGGGCAAGATCACACAGTAAACCCCGTGAAATCTCTGTCACTGTGTACGTATCGCGATGCGTCGGTATTTGTTAAATTACCCTCAAAGATCGTAGCGCTTTTTTGTCGAAAAAATCCATAGCCTCCGCATTGTGAGGCTTTTTTTCCCAACTTTGTCCAATCACATCTATGATGAGGAGATCACGATGTCCCTCCATACTGATACCGATTCACCGGATCTACACCCGATCGATACACAAGAACGCGATGCTTGTGCGCTGATTTGCGCGGTTCGCAAGGGCGGTCAACCCACCCATGGAAATGTCAAACGCACGATTGAAGCGTTAACCCGCATGGGGCATCGCACCGGTTACATTGAAGGCGAAGGCGATGGAGTCGGGGTATTGACCGACATCCCACGTCAATTATGGTCAAAACGCTTGGCGCGGGCCGGGTTACGTTCGTCTTTAGCAGCGGATCGAAACTTCTGGGTTGCACATCTGATGATCCCGGCGGCGGAACGATCTCGCGCTCAAATTTTGGTGGATGAGATCTGTCGTCAGATCACCGATAGCGGATTGCATGTGCTGTTGGATCAACCGGGCAATGTCAACGCTGATGTGTTAGGGTTTAACGCCGAAAAGAATCAGCCAGTTTTTTGGCAGATCGTCGGGATGAATGGTCAAGTGCCGTCGGCGCAATTAGACGCGGCCTTGTTTGAGCTTCAAGTGAGCTTAGAGCGTAATCTCAAGGTGCATTTCCCGTCCTTTTCAGCACACAGTGTGGTTTATAAAGTGCAAGGCACAGCGGAGATCTTACGCCGTTACTACCCAGAATTGCGCGATCCCGATTATGCGTCCACGGTCACTTTAGGTCATGCCCGCTATAGCACCAACACCAACCCGATTTTTGAGCGCGCACAACCGTTTAACTTGTTAGGGCATAACGGCGAATTTAACACCATTTCGCGTTTTCGTATGGAAGCGGCGATGTTAGGCATTCCGCTTGATCCGAACAATTCTGACTCGCAAGATGTGGATCGCCTGATTCAAGCGCTGTGTATGCGCGATGGACTCGACTTGATCGAAGCGATGGAATATATCTTCCCACCGCATTCGCATGATCTGATCGAAAATGCCACCGATATTCATGCGATGTATGATGAGATCCGGCGTGCTTTTGGCCCATTCGCACAAGGGCCGGCGGCCGTAGCGGCCCGCTTAGGCGATCTCTGTGTGTTTAGTGTGGATGCGTTGGGATTGCGTCCACTGTGGTTCGGTGAGACCGAAAAAGAGTATTTCGCCACTTCAGAGCGCGGGGTATATGCCCTAGATGCGATGAGCATCGATCCGAAACCGATCGCGCCGGGGGAAAAGATCGCGTTGCGGATTCGTCCGGGCTATGGCGTGGAGATGTTCGATTATCCCGCGATCCAACAATACGTCTTGAGTCGGCATCGTGAACGCACGCCTTATCAAATTGAGTTACCGCAATGGACGTTGGCGATCGATCCCGATCCCACCGGACGCACACCTTTAGCCGATACACCGATCCGTCCCAGTGGCGGGGGAGTCGCGACTCAAACCGCCGTTCAAACGCTTACCTTGCTTGAAGGGCAACGTTGGCAACCGAAACCGTCCCCGTTGCATACCGTAGCAATGGCCGCGATGGGTTGGGAACGTTATCATACCAATGTGATCGAAGCGATGTCCGAGACCAACAAGGAGCAACTGGGATCGTTGGGATGGGATGGACCCTTGGCCGCGTTGAGTAAAACACGGGTGAACGTAGCCGATTATTTTAAAGAAACCGTGGCCGTTGTGACCAATCCGGCGATCGATCGCGAACGCGAAAGCGCGCAATTTTCAACACGCGTGGTGATCGGCGGCCGTCCCAATGTCGGGAGGTTATCGGGGTCATTTGCTGTCCAATTAGAGACTCCGTTGATCGTGGGGGGTCATGCCGATCTGGGTGAGATCGAAGTCTTGCGCGAAGTGGCGAATCGTCATGGCACGATGGTGTTAGATGATCTGTTAGCCACATTTGAAGGACAATATGCGGTGTTATCGATGCACGCCGCACATGATGAGACGATCGAACAAGCGATCGAACGGTTGCAAACGGCCGCGGTAGATGCCGCTTTCAATGGCGCACGTTGTCTATTATTGGAGGATAGTGAGGTCTTTGAGGGGACGTGTTTGTGGATCGATCCGATCTTGGTGACCGCGGCGATCGATCGCGCTTTGCGTTTAGCCGATGCGCCGCAAAATCTACGCCGTCAAGTGGGCCTTGTGGTGCGGTCCGGCGCATTTCGTGATCTGCATGATGTGGTGATCGCACTTTCGGTCGGTGCGAATGCAATTGTGCCATATATGATTTACGCGGTTGGACTTGGGATCGCGCCGCGTGCGCCGAAAACCCCACCGACCAGTGATCAAGTGTTTGATCTCACTGCTAAGTTGGTGAACGTGTTGACGGGTGGCATCCAGAAGGTGATCTCCACGATCGGTTGTCATGAGATTCGCGGTTATGGTCACAGTTTCGGCGGAATCGGACTCGCGAAAGGTGTGGCGGCCGTGTTCGGAATGCCGAACTATTTTGGATCCGACGGGCGCGGCCTCACTTGGTCAGATCTGAAAGCTTGGGGGGAAGAACGTGCCGCCGAATTACGTGGGGAACAAGGGGCAAAATTAACCAACCCCGAACGCTTCTATCCCAAAATGTGGAAGAAGGCCGAAGATGTCGCTTTGGGTGAGATGAGCTTAGACGAATACACCGAGGCGCTCTTGGAATTAGAGCATGAGCAACCCGTTTCGATCCGTCATATTTTGGACTTCAAGCGGAGTGATAAACCGATCGCGCCGGATCAAGTGGACTTGACGATCGGTGATCACGCGATGCCGGTGTTCATCGGTGCGATGTCCTTCGGATCGCAAGGGGAACTCTCGTATAAGGCGTATGCCGAGGCCGCTTATCGCTTGGATATTTTCTGTGTCAACGGAGAAGGCGGTGAATTGCCGGATATGCTGCATAAGTACCCTAAACATCGCGGCCAACAGATCGCGTCCGCTCGCTTTGGGGTGAACATCGAATTTTTGAACTCCTGTGAACTGTTAGAGATCAAGATCGGGCAGGGCGCGAAACCGGGTGAAGGTGGTCATTTGCCCGGCTTCAAGGTGACGGAACAGGTCGCCGCGGCCCGTAATACCGTCCCCGGTGTCTCGTTAATCTCTCCCAGCAACAATCATGATCTGTATTCAATTGAAGACCTCGCGCAATTGATCGATGAACTGAAAACGGCGAATCCCAAAGCGCGAATCTCGGTGAAAGTGCCAGTGGTGCCGGGCGTTGGGATCATCGCGGTGGGTATTGCCAAGGCCGGCGCGGATGTGGTGAATATCGCGGGGTATGAAGGCGGCACGGGGGCGGCTCGCGCCCATTCTTTGCGGCATGTCGGTTTACCGTCGGAGATCGGCGTGTGGTTAGCGCATCGCGCCCTCACCGAGAGCGGACTCCGTGATCAAGTCGAGATTTGGGCGGACGGCGGCATGAAATCCGGCCGTGATGTGGTCAAGATGCTGTGTTTAGGGGCGAATCGGGTCGGTTTTGGTACGTTAGCAATGGTGGCGGTCGGTTGTACGATCTGCCGCAAATGCCATGAGGGGACGTGCCATGTCGGGATCACCACGCATATCAAGACCAAAGAAGAAGCGACGATCAAGGGTCTGAAGTCGTTTGAACCCCGCGATTATGACTTAGCGGTGCAAGGCATTTGTAACGTATTTGAGATGTTGCGTGAGGACATGCAGCGGGCCGTGGCCCAATTGGGCATGACCAAGATCACCGATCTGGTCGGACGGGTGGATCTGTTGGAACAGATCGATCTACACGATCGGATTGACCTCACATCCCTGTTAAAACGTGCGCCGATGCAACCGAAAAAACCGCAACGGGAAGGCGGCCGCCGCTTAGCACGCCCGCGTAACACCTTAAGCAAACAGATCACCGCGGTAGTAGCGGAATGTGTGGCGCGTGGTGATACCGAGATGACCTACGATGATGAGCAGGTGATGGCCATGGATCGCGCTTTGGGGACGCATTTGTGCGGCGCGCTCAAACGCCGTGAGTTCAAAGGCGCGGAGCATATTGACGCGGTGCATCTCAACTTTAGCAACTCCGCGATCCCAGGCAATGGTTTAGCCGCGTTTATCGATGCGCCGGTCGAGGTGGTGGTAGAAGGCGGCGCGCAAGACGGTGTAGCCAAATGCGCCCGCGGTGGCACGGTGACGATCCTCAAAGGCCTTAATCACAATGGGCAACGCTTAGACGGATCAGTCGGTAAGAGTTTCGCTTATGGCGCGCAAGGCGGCTTGTTTATCGTACAGGGTAACGCCGACTCCCGTGCTTGTATCCGGTTAAGTGGCGCGGATGTGATTTTCGGCGGTGAAGTGACACAACCGCTTCGGGATGAGTTAGGCGGGATCGGGGCGCGGGCCAATCTCAAGGGCTATGCCTGTGAGTATATGACCTCTGGCCGCGTGTTGATCTTAGGTGATCCCGGGCCATGGTTGGGCGCGGGCATGACTGGCGGTACAATCTATCAACGCATTCAACCCGATATGCGCTTGACGATCGACGCGATTCGCCGTCGGATCGCGCATGGATCAGCCTTAGAGATCTTCGCCTTGGATGATGTCGGTGTAGAAGAGGTGCATGAACTTTTGAGCCGTTATATCCATACCTTGGAGGTCAACAATCAGATCAAAGCGACCGAACACCTCTACGCCTTGTTGCGTCGGCCACAAGATCACTTTGTCAAACTCACCCCACCGAATCGCCCCAACTAAGCGATCTGTAAGCGGGCCATCTCTGATAGATGGCCCGCTTTTTTTGTCTTCCCACAGTGTATTTTTTGTATATTTATATAAATACATCACGGTTCTTGAAGAGAAATTGTGCCAATGCTCTACTTGAAAATGTTGAGCCTTGGCAAGTAAGATTTTTTGATTAACCTATGATAAATCTAAATTTGAGCAACCAGAATGACGAATAATGAAACTATCAACTGTGGATATTCAAAATATAATCACAAAGTTACTTCAAAGTGAAGATTACCATGTCGAAATTTTGACTCACATCAACATTGACCTAATACAAGAGATGATTGAATATTTAAACGGTCTAGGTCAAATTAAACTTCAATTTCAAAATGACGATATTGATGAGTTCAAACAGTTACTTTTAAATTATCAACCAACTGATGAACTAGTGTTGAACCTTGACTACGATCTTGATAAAGATATGCAATACCAACTGGACACACAAATTACACTTGATTATGAGCGCGAATTTTTTGATTCACACTATCTGTTCACGGAACAACCTCTCAATATTGACTTAGGAATGACCTTCCGTTTTCAAAATGTTAGTATTCACCTCACTATGGCTGAAACTTTGATCGTGATCAATACGATCGCTGTCAAACGCGCGCAATTGAGGGGCGGAGCATCAATACGATCGCTGTCAAACGCGCGCAATTGAGGGGCGGAGCATGGAGTACGATCGGGAAACAAGTTGAAAAATACCTGATGCTCACCTTATGCGCGTTGTATCAAGTTCCACCCACACATTACAAGTTACGCGGTCAGACCAGACAAAAGCGTGAGATTGATTTTTACCTCATCGGCGATCAACCGTATGCGTGTGAGGTGAAATTAATGGGAGCAGGCAATCCCGAAAGTGCCGATGCGGTGATTGCCCGTGATAGTCAGGTATTTATTGCAGACACACTCTCCCCACTCAATAAAACCCAACTGGACGGTTTAGGGATTCATTGGCTGGCTTTGCGTGATCTACAAGGGTATCGCAAATTTTACGATATTTTACAAACGCTCCATATCCCCTGCACGCCCTTTGAAGGTGATCTAGAGACGATTTTGCCCCAAGTGTTCAGGCAAGTATTCAAGGTTGATCCTGATGTTACGATCTAGGTCGATTTTACCGCCGAATAAAGACATCGCGTTATAATCTCCCATTCCAACCAACCGATATAAGGGAGCGCATTTTGGATCTGAAAAATCGAGTCGCCATTATCACCGGG
Organism: Anaerolineae bacterium; assembly: GCA_025454525.1. Classification (GTDB taxonomy): domain Bacteria; phylum Chloroflexota; class Anaerolineae; order Aggregatilineales; family Phototrophicaceae; genus JALOOG01. The sequence continues at coordinate 27,761 of JALOOG010000024.1, forward strand.
GCCAGCAGCGGGATCGGACGGGCGATCGCATTAGCGATGGCCGGAGACGGGGCGCGTCTGGTCTTGACCGCCCGCCGTGCTGACAAATTACAAGACTTAGCCGATGAGATCGCCACTTTAGGCAGTGATGCCCGTGTGGTCATTGGTGATATCACCCTCGCTGAAACCGCCGAAATCGTCACCGAGACCGCATTACGTGCCTTTGGTGCGATCGATGTCTTAGTCAATAACGCGGGATATGCACCGCCGATGATGCTAGTGGATTTGACGGAAGACATCTGGGATGTCACCCTCAACAGTTGCCTCAAAAGCATGTATTTGATGACGCGGGCCGCGTTACCTGCCATGTTACGTCAAGACTCCGGTCGCATCGTTCAGATCTCATCCGTGGCCGGCAAACACGGTTATGCCACTCGCACCGCCTATTGTGCCGCCAAGTGGGGGATGCAAGGATTTACCGAGGCCTTGCGTGAGGAGATCACCGATACCGGACTCCGTATTCATACCGTGCATCCGGGGTCAGTGGCGACCGAATGGTGGGATAACACCGATGATCCACAATCAACCCAAGTCTTAGAGCGCATGATGGATCCAGAGGACATCGCACAAGCGGTGATCTGGGTGCTGATTCAACCGGATAACGTACAGATTGATGAGGTCGTGGTCAAAAACTATCGAAGCCCCTGGACCAACGTCTAATGCTCTTTTGATTTTGGTTAAATTTCGATTAAAATAGCATGAGCGCAACGTTTTACCCATTCGTTCGCGCTCTTTTTACCTCATTGTTCACGTCATGGAGGTTTAACCAAGATGAAACAGAAGTTATCTTTATTTTTAGTTTTGGCCATCATTGCGATGATCGCCGTATTTAGTGTGCGGCCGGTTTTTGCCGCCCCGCCGAGTCATGACAATTGGGCTAACCATAAGGTGATCAACAGCTTACCCTATTCCGACACGGTTTCCAGTGTGAATGAAGGCACCAATGAACCGATCGACCCGTTTTTAAATTGTCGTAATGGGAGTGTTGGGGTCGGCAACGATGCCGGCCGTCATACTGTCTGGTATACCTATTCTACGGGTGGTACTACCGAATACGTTAACTTTACGGCCAGCGGTTACGATACCGTGATCGGTGTATTCACCGGATCTCCCACTGAATTTACGATGGTAACGGGTGGCTGTAATGATACCGTAGGCGCGAGTTTAGCCTCACAGTTGATCGGCTTACAGTTGCTTCCCAACACCACCTATACGATCGTAGTGGCCGCGTTTAGCCCCTTACCCAGCCCGTCCACGCTTAACTTGTCGATCAGCAATGCCCCGACTTACACCGTTACCAAAACGGCCGATACCGCCGATGGGCTGTGTGATTCTGATTGTTCGTTGCGCGAGGCGATCGGTGCCTCGAATGCTGCTCCCGGCGCTGTGTTGATCCCTGTCGGTGGTACTTACGCGATCACCCGATCCGGTGCAAGTGAAGATAACAACAGCACGGGCGATTTTGACATCCGTAACGGGATTGGGATCTATGGTGTATCGGGTGTGGTGATCAACGGGAGCGATCTGGATCGGATCTTCCACCTCGATCCGGCCAATGTTAGCAACAATGGTTTCACCATGACCATTAAAGACCTCCAGATCGATAACGGCGCGGCCGGTTTCGGGAACGGGGGCGGTTTACGTAACAGCTCTAAGAACGATTTTGTCGCGTTGGAAAATGTGCAAGTGACCGGTAACACTACCTCCTTATCCGGCGGCGGGCTTTCGATCGCCAGTCGCGCTCAGATCCGCAACGTTAGCGTGAATGGTAATGTCGCCTCAAGTAACGGGGGTGGGATCAACTTAGACGGCGGCGTGGACATCACCGTAGAGATTATGGGGTCAACGATCTATTCCAACACCCAAACGGGCGATTTTAACAGCGGTGCAGGGATCTTCGCGATCAGCCGCGTGTTACTGTTTAACAGCACGATCAGCGGTAATTTTGCCAATGGGGACGGGGGCGGCTTGTATATCGGGGCAGTTGGCCCGGATGCCGGATCGCTGATCATGGGCAATACCACGATCGTCGAAAATGAGGCCGATCTAGATGAAGATTATTCGGGTGTAATCCCACAAGGCGGTGGTTTACGTCTGGTCAGCCCCTTAACCTACAACTTGGGCAATAACATCATCGCCTATAACGTTGATAACTCGTTAAACGGTGGGGATGATTGTGCGCGTTCTAGCGGCACGATCAGCGGCACATATAATATCGTCCAGTTTGTGGGCAATTGTACCTTCAGCGGCACAGGTGATGTAACGAGCGTTGATCCGATGCTCAACCCACTCAATAATAACGGCGGATCTACCTTCACGCATTCGTTGATGGTCGGAAGTCCGGCGATTGATACCGCCAATCCTACCGGGTGTCGAAACCCGTATAATCAACCCTTGCACGCCGATCAACGGAACTATACCCGCGTCTTTGATGGCGATGCGAACGGGTCATTTGTCTGTGATCGCGGTTCGGTGGAGGCCGGAGGCGGGATCGCCTTCCCTGCACCGGGACGTTTAACCGCGGTTGGAAGCGGCGCAACCTCTATTGATCTCACTTGGTTAGATCTGTCTGTCGGTGAAGGGCAATTTGTGTTTGAACGCTCGACCGATACGGTGACTTGGACTCAGGTAGCGTCCGCTCCGCCCAATACCAGTAGCTTCACCAATACCGGACTCACCTGTAACACCACCTATTACTATCGTCTGTTTGCGATCAGTACATCAGCGCGTTCAGCGAATAGCAATGCGGCGATCGCAACCACGGGGAGTTGCGCTCCGCCCACAGCGACCGAGACTCCCGTACCGCCTACAGCGACCGAGACTCCTGTGCCGCCCACAGCCACAGAAACCCCTGTGCCGCCCACAGCCACAGAAACCCCTGTGCCACCGACAGCAACCGAGACTCCCCTGCCACCCACGGCTACGGAAACTCCCGTACCACCGACAGCGACCGAAACCCCCGTAGCACCTACGGCTACAGAAACTCCTGTACCACCGACAGCGACCGAAACCCCTGTACCACCCACGGCCACACCGACTCCGATTCCACCGACCGCAACCAACACACCCGATCCGGGTGCAGTAGAGTTATTGCGGAATCGCAGTTTTGAAGATGATCTAAATCCCGTGGATGGACTCGCGGACTTCTGGGGGATTCGTAATGGCACGGGTGAACGGCGGATCTGTGATGCGTCCTTGGCCCGTACCGGATTGTGTGCCTTTATGTTCCGGGGAGGTGGTGTCACGGAAGACAGCATCTTGCAACAACGCGCCGATTTGACAGTAGAGCCATTGGTCACAGGCGATGTGTTAACCCTGAATGGTTTTGCGCGTTCCGACGGTGCGCCCAACTTCCGTTATCGGATCATCGTCACCTATACCGATAGCAGCATCCAACGGGCGCAAGGGCGTTATAATACCACCAGTGCGACCTATGTCCCGTTGCTTGATCCCGTCACCAATCAACCGTTATCGCTCACCCTCACCGGAAGCAATATCGCCCAAATTCGCGTGTTGTTCTGGAGTCGAAACTCCACCGGACGCGCTTACTTTGATGACATCAGCCTCACTGTTCAGAGTTCAGGGCCGCGATCGCTGATCCCGATGCCATAACCTGGGTTAGAGAGAGGCCTTGACCCCGTTGGGGTCAAGGCCTCTTTTTTTATCGATAAGAAGGGCCTGGCATGTTGAGATTTTTACACATTCCCGTTTTGTGTTTGTTTCTTGTCACAGACATGCCTATAATTACAGGCGTGGCATTATAGGATACTGTTTATGACCAACCCAACCGAAAAACCTGATCAAACAACACCCGATGCAAATGAACCGCAACCGTCCGATCCTACGCTGACTCGCGCCTTGATCTCGCCGGCCAAACCGCAACCCGCGATGATCAAGCGAGTGATCGAGGCCGTTGCTGGCAACAAAAAACCCGATACCGTGCCATTGACCTTAGATGAGACCCCTTGGATCTTGCAACAATTTTTTAACGGGGAGATCGATCTAGATGTTGAACTTGCACAACGTTTTCAGAATATGCCCGTCATGGCCACGATCAGCTTTCGTGATATTGGCACCAAATCTAAGCGCGGCGTAGCCACTTTAGCGACCCAAGACGGCGCGGCCCAAGTGATCGTTGATGTGGATGCGATCTCAAAAGTGGTGCAATTCTCGTTTACCTTTGGATCGATGCTCACCTTGCGCTTTTGGCTAAAGGAACTCACCGATCAAGAGCGTTCACGGTGGTTAGAGCTGATGCGCCGTGAGCAGGGGGGCTTGACCTTTTTGTGGAATGCGTCTCGTTGGGAATCGGATTATTTGATCTGTGTCGTGCGGCGCTATTTTACCAATTTATACGCATTTTCTGAAAATAACTTTGAGGCCGCGATCCGGATGACTCCGGAAGTCACCAAACAATTTTTGGGTTGGCTAGAGGGGTATTGGACTGCACCGCCCCCGGTGAAATCAGAGGACGCACCGCCGAGTCTGTTATCTTGGTAAAGGGATACGGCCAAGTGCGCCGCATCCCCTGATACTTTAGCGATCTTGGTTGTAATCGCGATCGCGATGTTGGTAACGCCGCACTGCCGCACCGCCGAAAGTGGTCGCCGTTTGATCCGAGACATCGTTATTCATGATCATCTCGTCTGTGGCGGAAGTTGCGCCCGTACCCCCCATGCTACTCGGTAGGGTAGACATCGAATCGGTGCGACCGGCCAAATCGGTCGCTGTGTATGGATCAGACATCGGATCAAAGCTAGACCAACCCTCTTTACGCCATTGTGTGATCCGCCGATCCATGTCCAACGGATGATGACGTTGTAAGATATGGGTCGCTTGATCCACCTGTTCCGTTTGTGTCGTCACCGACACTAACGCACCCCCACGCCGGAGCGTTTCCGCGTAATAGTGGCTATCTTCTTCGCTCACACCCATATCAATGAGCGACGCGGTGATCCCGCCCGTCAACGCACCCGCGGCCGCGCCAATCCCAGCACCTGCCGCCGCGCCGCCGATCGCGGATAACACCCCGCCAGCCACGATCGGCCCGATCCCCGGCACGGTGATTGCGACTAAACCTGCAACCGCGCCCGTTAATGTCCCGATGATCGCGCCAAATCCCGCGCCTTCATCCCCTTTCACATCCTGATTCGTGAGATGGTGGCTATAGCGCCCTTCTTGATCGTGGGCCGCTAAGCCGATGTCACTCCGAGTAAACCCGTTATTGACCAACTCATTCACGACACGATTGGCCGTCTCTAAGCTGTCATAAGTCGCTAACAATGTTTCGCGCATCTTGACTCCCTGTAGGTGGTGGTTTCAACTCTCCTAAATTTAAATCGTAATTCTAAGAACTACAGGAAAGCGACACTAACAGATCTTAAACAGGTTTGACGGATAATGCGATCGGATCACGAATACATCGCGATCCGATTCGGGGTTTTAGAGCTTAGGGGTCAGCGGTGGATCGATCTTTTCAAGCGAGTGTCCATTGGTTTGTGCAGGTTCATCAACGCTTTTCAGCGCATTAAACAGCATTCCCACCCGTTCAATCGTTTTTTGGAAGTCCTCACCACTCAAGGCCTCAACTTTGGTACGGAACATTTCGGCGACTTCTGGGATACTCATGATCATGTTCATGAAAGTATTACCGGTGGGGCCGTTGCTTTCATTTCCGCTGCCGAATTGCACCACGCGCACATTATTGCCAAGGCCGGCTAACGCTTGTGCCAAGGCTTGGACTTTCGCCACATCCGCCTTTGTGACTTCTTCCACGATGAATTGACGCAAGTTGATCGAGTCTTCCGCAGCAGAGGCGGCCGCTAGTTCGCGCCGGCCTTCAGCTTCGGCCAACAATTTCGCTTTTTCACCTTCGGCTTCGGCCAAGAGTCGGGCGCGCACACCTTCGGCTTCGGCCTTTTGACCTTCAGCCTCCGCCTTTTTCATCGCTTCTAAGGCGATCGCATCCGCACGTCCACGTTTTTCGATCGCTTCGGAATCCGCTTCGGCCTTTTTGCGGGTCGCTTGTGCTTGCGCGTCAGCGGTGATCGTGATGCGATTGCGTTCGGCTTCGGCCTCAATTTCAATCCGACGGCGTTCGGCCTCTGCTTTGATCTCCGCGGCGCTTCGGGCGGCCCGGGCCGGCACCAGGACTTCGGCCTCTTGCTGTTGTTCAACCGCAAGCGCTCGTTTTTGTTGTACCTCTTGATCCGATGACGCTTGATCGATCGCGATCCGCCGTTGGACTTCCACCTCACGCAACTTGAGCGCTTCACGTTGGGCGAGGATCTCGCGTTGTGCGTCTAATTCCGCTTGTTCGGCTTCGCGTGAAGCTTCGGCCGCCTTAATGCGGGCGGCGCGTTCGGCCTCCGCTTCCGCGATTTTTGCATCCCGTTTAACCGCCGCAATTTGAGGCGCGGCCATCGCCTGCAAGTAACCTTGATTGTCGGTGATCTCTTCGATCCCCATGCTGATGATCTTCACCCCCATGGCGGCGATGTCGTCTGTGGCCAGTTCTTGCACCCGTTGCACAAAATCATCGCGATCCCGGTGGATCGTCTCTACCGTCATCTGACCGACGATCGCCCGAAAATTAGCGCTAAGCGTTTCTTCAATCACCGTGCGGATTTCATCGCGGCTTTTGCTTAAAAAGGCTTTGGCCGCGGTTTTGAGCGCGCTTTCTTCGCTGCTGATCTGGACTTGTGACACCCAATCTAATTGAATCGGCACACCGCTGATCGTATAAACTTCATCTTTAAGGGTTTTAATGGTCATGATCGTCATGTCCATGCGTTCCGACCGTTGTAAAAACGGGATCACAAACGCCCCACCCCCCGTGACAAAACGCGGTTCACCGCTCCCATACACCACCAATACCTGATTCGGTGGTACCGTTTGATAAATGCGGGTAATTGCAAACAACAACGCAAGTACCACTACCACGCCGACGATCAACAGGATCTCCATAATGAAACCTCCTCACTGCTAAACAATTTTTTGAACATGCAGAATGTGACCTTGAGCGCGCACGATCGCCACTTGATCGCCACGCTGTAATTCTGCACCGTTGATCTCTTGTACCGGATATTTGCTTACTTCGCCTTGTTCCACCATCGCTTCAGCGGTTTTACCCCCGCTTGCACCTACGGTAATCCGGGCGGTATGCCCGATTAATGCGTCGATCGATTTGACATCACTATATTGACGCGCCCGCACATACGTTAAAAATTGCCCTGATAAACGGGTGATGATCATGCCGATCGCCAAAGCGACCAACAACGTTAACAGCGGATTCCATGCCGATTGTAAAGCCACAAAGCCTACCGCGCCAAAAATCGACATAAAAATTGCCACGATCAAACATCCGAAACCATCTATATCAAAACCAAGGGCTTGATCAATGTGCAGTGTCTCTAATAACCCATCCACACCAAAATCAAAAGCATCGGCAACTCCGGTGAAGATCGAAAGCACCAAGTATCCGACACCGATCACCATGACCAAGAGAAAAAATGTTTCCATTGCCCGATCCCTTCTACCGATGTTGACTCTAAAGTAGAATCATGGTTAATCTTACCCCAATCTTTGGGGGGTACCTCCATTATAACTTTATATCTTGAATGAGGAAACTCACAGATGTCCGATCGCGTGAAGCAGAAGATCATCGCCTCTATCGCTCATGATCCAAGACGCGCAACGCCCCTTCATCGATCACCTTGTTATGGAATCGCCGATGCAGATCCGCATTCACGGCCGCGTTAATCGTGTACTTCCAACGCCTTGGTGAGACCTCTCGCAAACGTGAATGACAGTGATCGCATTCCACAATCCGCTTTTGCACCCAAGTAATCCCTAACAGAGTGCGCGTGGTGAGTTGTAACTCCAATTTTCCTTGTTTACAGGCCGGACACCGCTGTAAGATAAAACCTTGCCCATAACGCCGTAATCCACGTCTTGCGATCCAATACAAGCCACCGTAACTCATCACCGCTAGGCCGATCATGCCCAAGAAGGCGATCGGTAAGGGTGAAACCGTTGCATCCACAAGGGCTTGATCCGGTATGGCGATTGATTCCACTTGGGGCGGAGGCGCAATTGCGACACGGGTACTTGAGATCAACGGCGCAAATGTTTCGGTCGGGGTAAACGTCGGCCATGGAGTCGCGGTAATCAATGGAGTCGGGGGGAGGGCGGTCAAGGTCGGCAAGGGAGTCACGGTTTCGCGAGCGGCCATCGCGATCACAATGCCTTCTGTGTTGACGGTAAGGCCCTCACGTTCTAAGAAGGCTGCAAAATCCCGCGATCCATCTAAAGCGACTGGCAATTGACCCCGTGCGGGAATCTGCCCGAACAAAATCCCACATACGGCGGGAATTGCAGGTTCCATCGGGCTATACGTGGTCAAATAAGCTGCCACTTCCGGGAAGGCCTGCCAATCGTAAGGCGAAAATAACGCAACCGCGATCGTTTTATGCGCGGGTAAAGCGTTGACTAAGCGTTGTTGGGCGGGATCCGTGGCCGCATTTTCAGTAAACACGATCACCGTATCACTTCGCCTAGCCTCCGCGATCGCGCTGCTGATCTGATTATCCGTGGGACTTAGATCCACCGTCACCCAGCGGGTTAACTCCGGCGGATGCAAGGTGCCGCAATAGCGACGCACGGACGGGCGTGTGTAGAGGATGCTCAACGTTTGATCGCCGCGCAACGGCAATTTATCCCCGTGATCGTAGGCGATCGTCGTGCCTTCACGGAAAATTTCTTCGATCAACATCGCGTGTTCCGTGGTGCGGATGCGTAAGGGCGCAGTGGACGGATCTAACGGTTGCCAATCTAAGATCCCATAGCGCTGTTTAGCGTCTAAGATCCGTGCGACCGATTGATCGATGCGTGCCTCTAAGATCTCGCCATTGCGAACGGCATCAACCACCGCTTGCATCGTTTGAGCGACGGTGTTCGGGTTCATGTGCGCGCCCACCGCGATCAGATCGACTCCCGCATGAATGGCGCGGATCGCCGCCTCACCATAGCCATAGGTGGTATCGATCGCGTCCATTTCAAGCGCGTCGGTCATCACCAAGCCCTGAAAGCCCATTTGACGGCGCAATAAATCGGTGATGACATTATAAGAGAGCGACGCGGGCAAGGTATCGTCCGGATCAAGCGCCGGATACCAGATATGCGCGATCATCATCGACTCGACTCCGGCGGCGATCGTCCAACGAAACGGCGCAAATTCAACACGCTCTAATTCATCACGGGGATAACTGACGATCGGTAGGGTGGTATGCGAGTCGTGTTCGGTATCGCCATGACCGGGGAAATGTTTCGCTGTGGCCATCACACCGCCCGCTTGCATCCCACGGATCAGCGCGGCCAACATGCGTCCGGTGCGTTCCGGATCGCTCCCGAATGAACGCCGCCCGATCACCGGATTGCGTAGATTGGTATAGAGATCAGCGACGGGGGCTAAATTCAAATTGACCCCGACTGCTCTTAATTCGTTGCCTAACGCCCCCCCGACGCGATACGCTAAATCCACGTTGCCAGAGGCCGTTAACAGCATCGGCACAGGAAATTCGGTAAAACCTTCGCGCAAGCGTGCGATCATGCCGCCTTCTTGATCGACTCCGATGAACATCGGCACGCCGCCCGCGTCGGTGACGGTCTGTTGCCAAGTGTTGATCAAAGCGGTCATTTCCACTGGATCGCCGGTATTGGTCGGAAAGATCACCACGCCGCCGGGTTGCCATTCACGCAAAAATTCGCGCCCTGGTTCGTTTAAGTTAGGGCCATACAACGGCACAAGAAACAGTTGCGCGACTTTGTGTTCAAGGGACATCGCGGGCGCTTGCGCGGAGAGATCGGGATAGACCACCAATAACAGGGCCAACACAAGGAAAGCGACTCTAGACACAACCCAACCTTGAAACCGCTCACGAGTCAATAACCTCTAATCATAGCAGTGTTGTCGATTTAAGCAACCTCTCCTACACTCATGAGATGATCTCGCTTCAAAAGGGAGAGGAGTCCCGTAATGGTGCGTAAATTGTTATACGCGATGTTGGTGTTTGTGCCGATCACCTTGGTGCTGGAATTTTTATTACATGGATCGGTGAGTCCGGTGGCGATCTTTATCACGTCTGCGATCGCGATCATCCCCCTAGCCGATTTGATCGGGCATGGTACAGAAGAATTGGCGATCCATGTTGGGCCGCGTTTCGGCGGGTTGTTAAACGCTACGTTGGGCAATGCCGCGGAGCTGATCATCACGATTTTCGCTTTGCGTGAAGGCTTATTAGATCTGGTGCGAGCTTCGATTACCGGATCGATCCTCGGTAATTTGCTATTGGTGATGGGCCTAAGTTTGTTATTCGGTGGGCTGAAAAATGGCGTACAGGTGTTTGATCGACGCACGGCGGCGATGAATGCGACGCTGTGTATTTTGGCGGTCGTTGCCTTGTTGATCCCGTCGTTATTTGATGCGGCGATCGCCCAAGATCGTGCCGCCGAATTAGGCTTAAGCGAAGGCGTGGCGGTGATCTTGATCGTGTTATATGTATTGTATGTGATCTACGGGTTTACCAGTCGTGATAAATCGGTGGTGCGTGATCCCGCCGTGCCGGAAGCGATCCCCGATCCGGCGCATCCAGAAGAATCGCACAAGGCAAAATGGAGCATTCGCATGGCGTTGATCGTGTTGAGCCTCGCGACTTTGGGGATCGTGTTGATGAGTGAGGCCTTGGTCGGATCGGTGGAAGCGGTCACGGCAAACTTAGGCCTTACCGAGTTTTTCATCGGCATCATCTTGATCCCGTTGGTCGGGAATGTGGCGGAGCATCTGGTGGCCGTCCAAGTGGCCTATAAGAACAAAATGGAATTAAGCATGGCGGTGTCGTTAGGGTCAAGTTTGCAGATCGCGTTATTTGTCGCGCCGGTGTTGGTGTTTATCAGCTTATTGGTGAATCCGGCCCAACCGCTGTTACTGGTGTTCAATAACTTTGAGTTGGTGGTGTTGGTGGGGGCATCGGCGTTAGCGGCGTTTATCGCGCAAGACGGCGAGAGCAATTGGTTAGAAGGTGCGATGCTGTTAGCGGTATATGTGATCATCGCGTTGGCATTCTTCTACTTGCCCCAAGTAGGCGGGGCGATCCCGCATCCGTGAGAGATCACCGTAACCTGAAAAGCAGTTCCCTCTCTCCAGAACTTGGAGAGGGGTCTTTCTTAAGATTACGGTGTTGGCGTTTTAACCTTTTCCGGTGTCCAACCGATCATATCGATCCGGTGGACGTAATGTAATAACGGCTCGATACGTGGCAACCAGATCCCATGTGCTTTCGTGACGGTGTTAATCTGGATTTCGGCCTCCGCCTGTTGCAGTGGCCATGGCGCATGATGAATTTCGGCCCGATAGAGGGTGTTATTCATGGACGCGGCATATAAACAATACCGTTCGGTTAACCAGTGATCTAACGTGCCAGGTTCACTCCGATATACTGGAGACACCGGCCGATAATGGCTCTGAAACACGCCGTCTGATGATCGGCGATCGATCCGCTGATCCGCATACTGGACGCGATCTCCGTCCACCTCACACCGCATCTTTGCCATGAAATAGGGCAAGGAAAAGCCGATCCGCGCCCCTTCAACTGCTAAACGATGATTTGCGTCTAAGCTGAAAAACCAGACTCCCGGTTTTCCATCCCGTATCACATAGGTACGCACGTTTAACTCCACAAAACGGCGTAATGGGGGTAATGGGGGCAATGCCCGCGCCCGAAAATCGACAATCTCAAACGGCACGACTCCCACCCATGCCTGACCGTCAAAGGTATCGACCGCTAATCCGCTAGGGAGCAGACGTGCGATGATGTGTGGAGGAAGCGGCCAGTGCGCGAATAACAAATGACACCAGCTTTGAGCCATCACCCACGGGCGCATCGGCATCGGCCACGGACGATGCGCGATTTGCGACTTGATCTGCATGGGTGTTTCGATTACCGACCCCATCGTTTCGCCCATTGTTGTGAGATCCAGATCAACGCGATCGGTAGCGCGACACTGCCAAAGGAAGGTAATTCAAAGGCTGGCGCGGTTTGCCCTTCTACACGCATAAACGGGATCGGGACAAACACCAAGATAAAGATCAACAGGGTAAACCAGGCCACATATCGACGGGATCGATCTAGGGGCGTGATGTCGTCTAAAGGCACGGCATAGGTGCGCCCAAAAAACAACAGCAAGAGCAACAAGAGCAACAATTCGCCATTAGAGAGGATCACCACAAAACCAAATGCCAAAATAGTCGGTAAATATAACTGTTGCGTCCGTTGACCCAGTAACGAGTAGAGGACATGCCCCCCGTCTAATTGTCCCACTGGAATCAAGTTCAATCCGGTGACAAATAAGCCCGTCCAACCAGCCCATGCCAATTGATTCACCATCACGTCAATTTGACCATTCGGCAAAAATTGTCCAAATACCGCAACTTTCGTTAAGGCATAGAGAAGCGAATTTCCCTCCATAAAGTAGGGGCCGGTGGGGATCGCGCTCACTTGTGAGGTGATGAGGCCAATGATCAAGATCGGCAAAGCAAAAACCAACCCGGCCAAAGGGCCCGCCGCACCGACTTCTAATAACACTTTGCGATTGCGGATCGGCTCTAAGAGTTGGATAAACGCGCCTAAAGTACCAAAGAATCCAAGCGGCAACGGGAGAAAATAGGGTAGCGTGACGGTCAAATTGTGTCGTCGTGCCGCGAAATAATGCCCTAACTCATGTGCGCCAAGGATCAATAAGATGCTCACGGCATAAGGCAATCCGCGCCAAAGTTCGATCAAACCATTGGCTTGAATTTGTCGGGCGGTTTCAAGGCTTTGTGAAGCGATCTCGCTAAGGGCAAGTTCATAACCCACATACATCACACTGAAAAGCGTCAAGATAAACAACAATAAATTAAGGATACCAGTACGGGCGGCCGGTTTGATTCGCCCTTGCAGAATATAGATGCGTTGGGTAGATGCGCCATTCGGGAGCGTGTGGGCGCGAAATAAAGCGATCAGATTCAAGGGCGCGAGTTGTTGATCCAGTTGCTCATAAATGGTTTCGGTATCACCTTTAAACGCGCCACCGAATACAACCACCAAACGCCCATCCGGGTTTAGAATCATCGGCAATAATTCCGCTTCTTCCATCGGGTCGATCCCGTCTTTAAACAGGTCGTTTTGTTTGGGATTGGGCAGTATTTCGCGTTCGATCACAAAAACCGCTCCGATCCACTCACGGAGCTGAACAAGGCGCGGATCGGCGGTCAAGGCCGGGGCAGAGACGTTTTCCGTCACCGTTTCGACGGGGATCGGGATACGTTGAGAAGGACGAGAGGCGTTTTCGTGCAGCATGAGGCTACTGCTACCTTTCTTAAATGAATATCCGCATGAGTGTAACGCTTTTAGATTAGGACGGTGTAATAATTTGCCAACTCGTCCCGTTGGGTAACAACTGTAAGATCACGCCGCCACTGCTGGTTAAGAATAAACTTTCATTGGTGTTGGTGGCGCTGGTGGGAGCGCGTTGAATAAACCCATCATAGGCGGTCTCTGGGGCCGTGCCAACCCCTAAGCGGGTGCGAACGACATCACTCCCGCGCCAGACATAACCGAGTCGCCCTACTGGTTGGACTAACCCCGTCCCAGCCAAGCTCAACTCAAAGGACTCATCACGTTGAGGATGAATCGCCGGATCATATTGATTGGCAAAACTCACCCAAGCAGGCGCTTGTCCATCATTAAACAGCGCGTAGACCTGATTCGTCTGTTCAATATAGATCATGCGGCCACGTTCAAACGATTGTTCAATGATATTAGAGGTTTGCGGATCCGTGGTTGGGCATTCTTCCGGCGCGGGTTGGAAGAACCACAAGATCGGGCATAAGATCGTGATCATCAAGGTCTCGGTAAGTTGCTGCTCCCCTTCTCCCACCACGATCATAAAGCTAAGGCTGACCCGTTCGCGTTGACCGACGGTGATCCGTTGATTGCCGTCTGGTGCGATGTTATAGACTAAGGTGCGCTGATTGTTTTGATCCAAGCGATAGATCACGGCTTGTTCAACATTGCGCGTTGACCAAAACAAAGTGACTTCACCGCCGGGAGAGACAGTCTCCACATCGGCGGCAAAGTATTCAATGCGCGGGGCGTTCGGATTAAGGACGCGGGTGAGGGTGGGTTGTACCCCCGCCGTAGGGTTGCTCTGTCCGAACAGCGGTGTCACGGACGGCCCTCCGGTGGGGGACGGGGTGACGCGGGTCGCTGTAGCGGTTGGGGTCGCGGCCAAGGGGCGACTGCCCGTTCCCTGACGCGGCGTAGGGGTAAGGGTTGGGCGCTCCGTGGGGATCACTGGGGCGACTGTGGCCGCGCAAGCCGTGTTGAACAGCGTCAACAGGGTGATGATCAACAGAAACAGGAGACGGTAACGAGTCATAGCATACAAACGCGATAAATTGGATTCCGGTCAAGATGAATAACCATAACAACCCGCTCCCATACGGGAAAGACGCATTCCAAAAGAGTGTGTTAAACACCTCTATTGTGAGGAAAATTCCCGAAAGGGCAAGCAACAATCCTAACACTGCGGGATATTCCGCCTCAAATTCCCGATGTAAGTAAAAAGCGCGGGCCATTTGCAGACCTAAGAACAGCGCTAACGCTAAACTTAACCACCGCCACATCGCTTCCCCGAAGACCACAAACGGTAATATGGCAAATACTACGGTGAAGAAACTCAATTGTAACGAAAAGCCCAATTCGGCTTTTTCGGCCAAGGCTAAGTGCGGTTGGCGGTGCTTGTGGACTAACCCTAACAACGCCATCATGCCAAACAAGCCTAACGCAATCGGGGCTAAAATCAAGTAAAAGTTTAACATCATCATCCCCTTCAAACTCTCCTATATTCAGTATAAGTGGCTTAATAAGAGTGGATGCCCCTAAATTTTAGGGGATTGAATGGGGATGTGTTACTATCGACGGAAACTTTTACCAATTTGAGGAAGCTGATTTTTATGGACGCAACCCCTACTTATGAGATGATCCTTGTGGAAACCCCCGCCGAAGGAGTCGGTTTGATCCGCTTAAACCGTCCGAAAGCGCTTAATGCGCTTAATGGACAGATCACCGCGGAGATTTTTACGGCAATGGAAGCCTTTGATCGCGATCCAACGATCGGGGCGATTGTGTTAACGGGCAGTGATAAGGCCTTTGCGGCCGGCGCAGACATCAAACAGATGGCCGATACTGACGCGGTGACGATGATGAGCGGCAGCGATTTCACCGATTGGTCACGCATGTCTCGGATCGGCAAGCCGATCATCGCGGCAGTGTCTGGGTATGCGTTAGGAGGAGGATGCGAGATCGCGATGCAATGTGATCTGATCATCGCGTCCGAAACCGCACAATTCGGTCAACCGGAGATCACACTCGGCATTTTACCTGGTGCAGGCGGTACACAGCGCCTTACGCGGGCCGTTGGCAAAGCGATCGCTATGGAGATGTGTTTAGCAGATCGGCGACTCACCGCGCAAGAAGCGTTACAATATGGATTGGTGAATCGGGTGGTGGCGGTGGATGCTTACTTGAATGAAGCGATCGCCTTAGCGCAAAAGATCGCGTCTATGTCACAGATCGCGGTGCGCTTGACCAAAGACGCGGTTAACAAAGCGGATGAACTCTCGCTCACCGAAGGTCTACAATACGAGAAGAAAAATTTCTACTTATTGTTCGGCACACAAGATCGTCAAGAAGGCATGAGCGCGTTTATCGAAAAACGTAAAGCCAATTGGCAACACAAATAAACTTGATGACGCGGAGAGGCGATCTGGGATCGCCTCTCACAGACTGGATCAATAGACTTTGATCAATTCGACTTCAAAGATCAGAGTGGCGTTCGGTGGGATGACACCCGGCGCACCACGTTGACCATATCCCAATTCTGACGGGATATAAAACTCGTATTTTGCGCCCTCTTTCATCAGTTGGACTCCTTCTTGCCAACCGCTGATCACCTGATTGAGGAAAAAAGAGATCGACTCGTTGCGATCATAGGAGCTGTCAAACACTTTGCCATTGATCAATGATCCCTTGTAGTGGACTTCAACCTCATCATTTGCGCCTGGGTGTCTGCCCGTGCCTTCACGGATCACCCTGTATTGAAGGCCACTCTTGGTGGTTTTCACCCCGTCTTTTTTAGCGTTGTCCGCCAGAAATTGTTTATCTGTATTCATTCTGCCATGTCCTTTGTGTTAAGTGATGTGTCATTTTGCCATGTCGCTAAGGTTGCGATCAACTCCGAGTCCGTTTGCACAAATTGGATAATCCCATCGGGGGTGATCAAGCGTCGTTGATCATCCACCCCCAACTTAATCAGCGCATCGGTGGGCATCCCGATCACAAGGGCGCGTCCGGTGAGTTGGGGATGTCCGCGTTTACCAAAAGTGCGGACATGGGGCGCGAGTCCTGCGGGTAAACGAGTGCCATTGCGGAGATCGATCACACTATCGACTTGATGCGGGTGCTGATGCAATAAAAACAGCGACATGCGGACACAAGTATGATAGTCTTTCCAATCCCATTGACCGGACGCGGTGTATCGGATCGCCATTTGTTGATCATTAAACCAACTGTATTCAACGCCCATCAGAGGATACTCCCGTAGCCACCGCCACCGCTGCGGCATAATGTTCGGTATGGGTCAGACTGATGTCCCATTCGGTGAGTTGCAGATCATCCGACAATTGACGGGCTGCACCATGCAGATACAGCACCGGCCGCCGCCGCGAGTCCGCGAGAATTTCGATCTCTTTCCAACTCACATCCCCGATTCCGGTGCCAAGCGCCTTTGCGACCGCCTCTTTTGCTGCGATCCGCGCCGCGAGACGACGGGGTTTATCGGCGCATTCAAAGCGTTCAGCCGGGGTAAAAAAGCGATTAAGAAACCGTTCGCCCAAGCGATCGATCCCGCTTTCAACACGGGCGATCTCGATCTGATCGATGCCACAACGTAACATAAGGTGATCTCCTAAATGGAAAAATTAGATTATAATCGGCGCATGTCAAGCTGTAACGAGGGGACATTCGATCATGTCACGAGTCCGCACCGTGTGTTTATCAATCGCCTTGCTGATGATGTTCAGCATCGGAGCGCTGTTATCGACTCCCGCCGCGCCCAGATCGGCCGCGCAGGGGTTTCCAACCAATACCGTCGGCCCGAATCCGACTGCAACCAATACGCCCTTTGTCGCTAATCCGTCGGCGACTCCAACTCTATTTCCGACGAGTATTTTTCCAACAGCGACCTTAGCCAATTGCCTCACTCCGCTACCGTTCACCCGTGGCGATATTATCGCGTTGACGGGCGGGGTCAATATTCACAGCGCACCAAGCGCAAGTGCGCCGATTTTGGCGTATTTCCCAGAGCGGCGCGAATTTAGCGTGGTGGAAGGGCCGGTCTGCACGGGGGGCTTTAACTTTTGGCGGATCGAAGGGCATGGCGTAATCGGATGGGCGGCCGAAGGGCGTTTAACGCGCTATTGGATGCGTTTGATCACCGATAACGAGGCCCCGCAATGTTTAGCGCCGCTCCCGTTAACGGTGGGTGAGCGGTTTCGGGTGGTGACAGGGGTTTATGTGCGCGCTGAACCGAGTCTTGCGGCGTTACCGGTGACTTTGGTGAACACAAATGAGACGGTGATCATCTTGGAAGGGCCACGCTGCGCGGATCGCTATAATTGGTGGCGCGTGCGAGTCGTGGTGGTCGGTGTGACTTATGAAGGATGGATGGCCGAAGCCGATCGCTTTGGAGACGAATTTATCGCACGGCCGACTCGTGATCCCGGGACGATTTGCTATTATCCGTTGCCGTTTTCGATCGGTGATCGGATCAATGTCACCTATGATGACAGCATCCCGAAACGCTTACGGAGTCAACCTGATACGTCTGCGACCATCTTATATGAGTTGCTGAAAGAGACTCCGATGATCATCATCGGCGGGCCGGTCTGTGCCGATACTTACAATTGGTGGCAAGTGCGCGTTTTGGCAAGCACCGAGATCATCGGGTGGATCGCGGAAGGAGGCCCCGGAAGTTACTGGTTAACCCGCGATCCCTCGCTCAATAATTAGACATCATTCCGAGAGTCGATCCGTGTGATCGACTCTCAACACCCTGTAATCTTCCGAAAAAAAGTGTTAGATGAGAACCTGTGCGGATCTATTTACAGAGCCGCGTTTTTGACGTATGCTTTAAATGTAGTTCATTCACAACTTTCAAAAACTTGTGAATGTTGGTTCTAAGAGTTCAGAGCAGTGGGCCAGATCAGGATGTAGAGACGTGGTGTAGCTGGGTGGACGCTGTATTGTTAGACATAGGTGATGTGTGGATGAAATTTGGCCTACTGCTCTCCTCTGTTTTAAAGCGAGCAATCTGGCGCGATAACCGTCAGTGAGCGAATATATCCCCTCCTTTGCGACAGTGGCGGGATACCTTTTGGTATCCCGTCACGATTCTAGCGAACAAACCAACACTGTTAATTGATCCCATTGTTCCGGCGCACATTCGTCCATAGTGATAAACGGCTCTAGTTTGTAGTCTTGGATGATTTTTTCGGGAGTGTTGACCTCATCTATCCACAAAATGATCCGAGTGGTTTGAGGGGTGATAATATAAATGCGCTCATCGATCGTCTGTCTAAAACGGTGGTAGAGCGGGTAATCAAGACAACAACCACCCAATAAAGAGTCTGTAGGGGTTAAATGCTGTTGAAAAATTTGATAGACTGTGTTTAGACGATCTGATGGTCGTTGTAATTGAGCTACCCCTAGGGTTGATGCCCCGATCATGAACGCGATCAAACCCAAAAGCACCGAGGTGTGTAAATGAGCAAAACACATACCCGCAATTAAAGCGATCATCGGTAACAGATAAAAGTAATTACGTGGATAGAGCAGACGATCCGTAATCACCCACTGTGCGATCGATAATATCAGAGTGAGCAATGCTAAACACAATATCATCTGAGCCTTTTGGCGTTGTAATTGCCATAAACGTATGATCCCTACGACAAATGCCAAGGCCAAACACAAACCAAATAGATTCGGTGTAAAAAATGTGAGCAAAAGATCACGCCCTAGTAAAACAAAGTCTTGATAACCGAAAAAAGTGGCATGAGCTTGTATACGGCCAACAGCAAAAGCGTAACTATAAGGGGTTAATCCCAATAGACTTCCGATAATCATCGGCCAATACACATTTGTAAAGTTATATCGATTGAGCCGATCGCGTAGTATCAACCATCCCAACATAACAGCGATCCAAAATGCCATTGAGATCAGAGTGATCATCAGCAAAAAACACAACAGCATCAATGTATAACGATACCGGTGCGAAGGATTGGGTCGTTTCCATTCGACTTGATACAACAACATAAGGGCAAGTAACCCCGTGAGGGTATAACCACGCCCTTCAGTAGCATATTGTTGGAAAAGCAGCGCACCACCTAAAAGCACGATAGACGCAAGTCCGGCCGAAAATCCACCTATACGCTGACCCATACGAAAGATCAAGGCCAAAGATAACAAAGCCGCTGCCCACGCGGGAAAGCGCAATCCGATTAAGTTATGGCCCCATACACCCTGACTCGCCCACGCTGATAACGAATAAAGTAGATGATTGTTGGGAAATGAATAACCAAAAATCGCAATACTAGGATCGACGCTATAATTTAGCGAGGTAAAGGCTTCATCATATTCAATGGTGCGTGTGAGGGCGGGCATATAGACTGCTACCACCCCACACATCACCAATACTACGATGATCAAACGCGCAGCGTCTCCGCCAAGTCGTGTCATCATCAACCATGCCCTAAGATGCGTTTCGGCTGATAGGGAGCTTCAAGCCGTTCGATCACTTCTAACGCGAGAGGAACTTCGGCAATGCTGATCGCTTCCTCCAGTTGATAAAGTTTGCTGGCCCCCATGATCGGTGCAGTGACTCCCGGCTTATTGAGCATCCATGCCAACGCCAATTGTGCGGGTTTGAGGCCTAATTCCGCCGCTACCGCTTTGAGTTGATCCACGACGTTAAAATCCGCGTCGGTGTAATACATATCATGGGCGAAACGATCGGTTTTAGCGCGGGCGGTCTCATCTTGTTGTTGTTCACGGGTGCGATTGCCTGCTAAGAAACCCCGCGCCAACGGACTCCATGGAATCACACCGACTCCCATATCGATACACATCGGGATCATCTCGCGTTCTTCTTCACGATAGATCAAGTTATAGTGATTCTGCATGGAGACAAACCGTGTCCATCCATGTAACGCGGCGGTATGTTGCGCTTTGGCGAATTGCCATGCGTACATGCTACTCGCGCCGATATAGCGCGCCTTTCCAGCCTTCACCACATCATGTAGCGCTTCCATCGTTTCTTCAATCGGGGTGAGCGGATCCCATCGATGAATCTGATAGAGATCGATGTAATCAACCCCTAAGCGCTTTAATGATGCATCGATCGAGTCTAGGATATGTTTACGCGATAACCCACCCTGATTCGGTTTCGGGCCGGTGGGGAAATAGACTTTAGTCGCGATCACGACTTGATCGCGTTGCGCGCATTCGCGTAACAACTTTCCGGTGATCTCTTCGCTCACGCCCAACGAGTACATATTGGCGGTGTCGAAAAAGTTGATGCCTGCTTCCCATGCGTGCTGCACAAACGGACGAGCGGCTGCTTCATCCAAGACCCAATCGCGCCATTGTGGAGATCCATAGGTCATCATGCCAAGGCAGATCCGCGAAACTCGTAGCCCCGTGTTACCCAAGTTAACGTATTGCATCAGTCCTCACTTTTTTCGTGTTTAGGATACGGCCAGATCTGGAGCGCCATTTTAGCTAATGTTTCAGCACGTTCCTTAATTGCATTTTCGTCCCATTTATTCAATTGAGCCAGCTTTTTATTCAACCGTAAATGACTGTCTGCAAATCCGCCCTTCATATCTCGCTTTTCGGCAAATGGACGATCGCTCAACTCCGCGTTATAGCCCGTCAATGTCAAATTACCGATGGTATGGAGATAATATTCTTGGACTTCCCGCCATTGTGATCCTAACATCATTTGCCATTCTGTAGACAAATTGGGGTTTTGTGGCATGATGTGTTCGATCGTATATTTATCGGTGTCGATGTATTCTTTATGATTGTGGTTTTCGAGTCGGTTAAACAGATAACTCCGACGTGGAGGTGTGAGTCCGGTGTAGATGTTTCGGGTCATAAAGGCTTGGCGAAATTCTCTATCCGCTGGAAAACGACGATAACCGTCCAGTTTGATCAAGGCTTCTTTTACGCTATTGAGGTAATCGGTTTTATCGATCGCACGTTTGAAAGTCGCAAAGGTCTTGTTCATCGAATTGGTGGGAATTTCCACGATTGCCCGCCGAAACACATAACTTTCCACAAGGCGTAAAATCTCTAAAAAGTCTGCCCGTGAGAGCCGTTGATGACGTTCGTAATCGTCAAATACTTCGATCAAAAACGGATAAGCGACATCCACTTTTAGCGTATTGATGTAACGCATCACCTCTTGGAGTTGTTTGTCGTTATAACTTTGAGGAAAGGCTAAGTAGGCAAAGTAGCGAGCGTAATGGGCAATACTTTTGACCACTTCACGCACATCCTTACCGCGTGTGAACTTTTTAAAATCTGTATAAACATCCCTAATGTTCGGAATTGTACCAGACTCGGATTGTATGGTGAGGTAATCACGCATGAAGCGATCAAATAACTCTGCATACTGTGAATGCCCGAAGCGCTGCTCCATCGGATACCAATACTGCTCATAGAGGTCATTCTGTTCTTGAGCCGGCAAACCCATCAACACATAGTTACGGATTAAATCTGCTTGGGAAAGCGCTAATCCGGTCGAGTTGAGGCTCTCAAAGATCAATTGTGGGTTATCGTGATTTGCATCTAATGATACATCGACGATCAACAATTTTTTGATCCCGTTGAACAAGGTATCTAAATCACCCCCACTTTTGCGGATCTGCCCCTCAAAAAACTCAAAGTTTTCTTTAATTCGTAAAGAGGGAGCAGCGGGTAAATCTTGCCCTTTAAGCAGTTGGATCAAACTGCTTTTATCACTTTGGGTCAAGATCAATTTATAACGGAGATCGCCTTTCGCATATTTGTTGGTTAAAAACTGATCGAAGATCTGATCATGACTCACGTTAAGAGCATCATTGTCTTTTAAGGCACGCGCCAACGCCACCAATAACAACAACACCGTGGTTAAACGTTGTTGACCGTCAATCACCAACATCTGTTGTGTGGAACTGGCGTGATAGACCCCTTCTTGGATATACACCACTGATCCGACAAAATGTGCAGGAGTCTTATCATCATGTGCCACACGGTAAATATCGTTCCAGAGTTGCTGACATTGCTCCCGTGTCCAGCTGTAGGTGCGTTGATAGATCGGGATCACAAATTGCGTATCAGGTTTGCTCAAGAACTGAATCAGATTGGTTTCCGAAGCTTTCATTTCCGATGTCCTACTTCATCTAAGGCGCGTTAATCCGCAAAAAAGCCGAAGTCAATATAATAACACAAGTCTTGATCACAAGCTTGAGTCCCATATTCCTTAAACACAAACACACGCGGATTCACCCGCTTAAGGTGTTTTTTGAAGGTACTCCATTGCGATTTAGTGGGCGGTTGATCCCCAAAATAGCCTGAACCGAACACCGCCCGAAAATGGCCATCATCGTAAACGATCACCTCTTTTAAGAGGTATTCTCCACGGTGCGATAACGCCCGCTCTATAAACATTTGCGCGTAATGTTGGCTACGTTTTTGAAAATGGGGTAGATTATAATTCGACATCGACTTGTCCCTAACTATGTGGGCGGATCGCATCAATGGCGACCCAATTGCCATCTTGACGGACATTCACCGGAGTTAAACCGGTTTGACGAAGTGCCACTTGCACATCTTCAGATTGCGAGACCATGATCCCACTGAAGATCGCTTTCCCACCCGGACGCACCACCTCGCCTAAATGATGCTGACACATTTCGATGATCGTGCGTGCAAGGATATTCGCCACCAACACATCAAAACGCCGAGCTGAATTTAAAACCGTGTTGAGATCGCCTTCTTGCGCGATGATCTTTTCGCCGACTCCGTTTTGTTGTGCGTTTTCAGTGGTGACTTCTACAGCTAACGGGTCAATATCCACCGCTAACACCTTACCCGCGCCTAATAACACCGCGCCGATCGCTAAGATCCCACTGCCACAACCGAGATCTAACACGGTGACTCCGGGGGCGATCGCGTCCTCCAAGGCCGCTAGACATAATTGAGTCGTGGGATGTGTGCCTGTGCCAAAGGCCATACCGGGATCTAAAGAGATCAC
The DNA here is from genome assembly GCA_025454525.1 of Anaerolineae bacterium. GTDB lineage: Bacteria > Chloroflexota > Anaerolineae > Aggregatilineales > Phototrophicaceae > JALOOG01. Next base: position 51,257 of record JALOOG010000024.1, read on the forward strand.
CAGATCGCCCGCTTGGACTTCATATTCTTCCCACAAGGGGCGGATGATCAAACGTTTGCCGATACGGGTGGTGTGATAATGAGCCTTCCAAGCTTCCGCCCAATCTTGATCATCAACGTGACGATAGAGCGGTTTATAACCGTGATCCGCTAACAACGCTTCGATCTCACCTTGGGTTTCGGCGGAGCGTTCATCCTCACGCAGGTAGATCTTGACCGCATACATCGGCGCAAGCGGCAATTCATCATCGTCAAAGCGATCGGCCGGAATCCCCTCGTGATCGATCGAAACCCCTTGTCCGCCAAAGTCTTGTAATAAATCCGCAACCGTATCTTTTTCGTCGATTGTGGTGCGAACTGTCACTTCAATCCATTGCATGAAAGCATTCTCCCAAAACACAATAGGGCGCATCAATGCGCCCTATTCTAACTGCAAATCTGAAACTTTGCCTTGTTAATCCATTAAGACCACTGGGGGATCTTTGTGGATCACCCGCGAAATGCGGTGATGTTCGCTTTAATCGCCCGCCGCAGGCATTGGGATCGATTGCGGCTTACGGGTCATTTGCGGGATCGGTAGATCCGACAAGATCAAGTTTTCGGCGATGATCGAAGAAGATAACACCCCCGGTAAACCCGCACCGGGATGCGTCCCTGCACCCACAAAATACAAGTTATCGAAGTCCTCTGACCGATTATGCGGACGGAACCACGCCGATTGCATCAAAATCGGTTGCACCGAAAACGCCGATCCCATATAGCTATTGAGTGTGTTTTGGAAATGCAATGGATCGATGTAGTGTTCGGCAACGATGTTCTCTTGCAGATCCGGCAAATAGTTTTCTTCTAGGAAGTTCATGATCGAATCGCGATACGGCTTGGCCTTCACGCGCCAATCTGTCCCCGATCCCAAGTGCGGCACAGGCGATAACACATAGAATGACTCATGGCCTTCTGGTGCGATCGTCGGATCGGTGATCGTGGGCATATGTAGATAAAGCGAGAAGTCTTCTGATACGACTTTTTTCTTGAAGATGTCGGTTAAGAGGCCCTTATAGCGCTCTCCGAGAATGATGTTGTGATGTGCGAGTTGTGTATCTAAGTAGCGGCGTTTTGTGCCGAAGTAGATCACAAACAGCGACATGCTGTATTTTAGGCTCTCTACCTTGCGATTGGTATACTTCCGGCGATATTGTTCCGGGATCAAATTGCGATAGGTGAAGGCCACATCCGCATTTGACACCACCGCGTCTGCCGTGTGAGTTGTGCCGTCCATCATTTGAATACCGGTGACCCGGCGCGTCCGATCATCGATCAAGATCTGTCCGATCTCCGCATTGCGATAGACTTTGCCGCCTAATTCGGTAAACAAGCGCTCAAAGGCTTGTACCAAAGCGCCTGTACCCCCCATCACATAATGCACCCCCCAACGCCGCTCTAAATAGTGGATCATCGCGTAAATCGACGGCGAGTCAAAGGGATTGCCACCGATCAGCAAGGGGTGAAATGAGAAGCAGCGACGTAAAAATTCGTCTTTTACAAACTTGCTGGCATATTGATAGACGCTCAAATACGATTGCATCTTGATCAAGTCCGGCGCAACTTTGAGCATATCCCACACCGATAAAAACGGCTTGTCCGCTAATTCAACAAAGCCTTTTTCAAAGATCGGCTTAGTGCTGGCAATAAACGCCTTATAGCCTTCAACATCTTCCGGGCTACGCCGACGGATCTCCTCTAAAATAAAGGCCTCGTTCCCGTTGTAATCGAAGCGGTTGCCGTCCTTATCGAAAATCCGATAGTATGGATTACATTCGACAAATTCAACGTAGTCTTCACGTTTTGCGCCGGCCATTTCCCAAATGTCATCAAACATAAACGGCGCGGTGACGATCGTCGGTCCACCGTCAAATTTGAATCCGTTTTGTTCATACACATAGGCCCGGCCGCCTAATTTATCGCGCTTCTCAAATAGTTCAACTTGATACCCCCGCGCCGCTAAACGCACCGCCGCGCCTAAACCCCCGAAGCCACTGCCAATCACGATAATCTTTTTGCTCATACGGTCTCGTTTCTTGCTGCGTTGTCTATATAAGCTCTATTATGGTGCATTACGATCCGCTTAGACAATGACAATCATCATTCTCTCAGTGAGACATTAGCAGGGGTTTATTTTTAAGAAGACCAACTTCCAAAACTGTCTCGATCTTCCGTCGGAGTCGGCGCGGTGGGTTTAGGGGTCACGACGGGAGGCGCACCGTTGGATGTTTTGGGTGGGGAGGTGATCCCGCTGATTTCGCTGCGGGTTTGTTGGGCGGCTTGTTTGACCTCATCCCCCACTTTTCGCACTTCATCTAAGGTTTCACGCATCGGATCGGTAAGCGGTTTAAAGGTGTTTTGGATCGTGCGATTGAGCGATTGACGGGTGGGGATCTCTTTCGGTAACTCTATATCCACCCCCGACTCGTCTAATTCTTTCTGCACGACATTCATCATGTCCGACCACATCACCCGTAAGCGCGTTGTCCAACGGCCGACAAAATACGCCCATTGGATCAAGCGCTTGGGGCCGGCGACCACCAAGGCAATCATGAGAATGAGTACCAGTTCTAGTTCCCCGATCCCAAAAATGTTCATCGACGGCCTCGTCTTATTCGTGTTCGTCTTGTTCGAGTGCGATCTGTGTTAAAGTGGCAGAATCATCAGCCAAAGATCCTAATACCCCGTTGACAAACCGGGCGGCCCCTTCGGCCCCGAACAGCTTGGCCAATTCGACCGCCTCATCAATCGCCACACCGACCGGAGTCAAACGTTTTAGCGCAAACTCATAGATCGCGATCCGTAAGATGTTGCGATCCACAATCGCCACTTGTGAAAGCGGAAATTCCGAAGCGTATTGCCGAATGATCTCATCTAAGGTGGCCGCATGTTCATGCACTCCCACCACTAGGCCATGTGTATATTCTACGGCCGACGTGGAAAGCGTCGGATCTTGCGCGTTTAACACATTTTGCAACACGATCCCAACCGGATGTTGTGCGCTATCGATCTCATACAACGCTTGTAACGCGGCCCGACGCGATAAACTCCGCTCATTGGTGATCTCGGTATGGGGGATCACCTCGCGAGAAACTTCATCTTCTGGGCCAATTTCGATGTCAAAATCACGTAGATCACTCAAAATCATATCACCTATCACAGTACCCTTTTTGCTTTCACAGTGTACTGTAAATTTAAGGCTTTGACTATGGCGTTCCGGTATCGATCACCCGTATCGCAGCTAGATCACCGTTGATCTCCACCTCATCACGCAGTATCCACCCGCGTAACAAGCGATCACCTTGATATTCAATAAATAGCCATGTGCCAGAGCGATTAACCCCGGTGATCACCGCCGATGCGCCTGCTGGGAACACGGCCACTTCTGGAAAATCAAGGGCATCGCCCGATCGGATCGCCCGATCAACGGTGGTTGTGATCAATACCGTAGACACCGGGCTGGGGGTGAGTTGGATCATAGAAGTCGGTGTGAACTGGGGTAGCGGCGTGGCTGTGGCGCGGGCCTCACGAGTCAACGCCGGAAACAAGACTAAGCCAAACACAATCAGCAATAGGAACAAGAGAAAGCCACCAAAGATCAAGTTTACCTTGGCTAGTCCTGTGGTCTCATCGGGATTAGGTTCGCGGATAGTCGAATCATGGTCTTTCATAAGGGAATCCATTTCTGCGAGGAAGCAATAGAGGTGACTTTACCGCATTTCGACGATCTCGTCTATGATGAGCGGGCATTGATACTTTGTATCATTAATAGTTGCATTGAAGCCCGTGCTTATTAAATAATCGAATATTTCTAAACTTGTTTCTAAATTGGACGTGAATTTTTTACGTTTTTAATGTTCTATTCACTAGAAAGTAGGTGTATACTGCTAAAAGTATCGAGTCAGGTGAAGCATACGTTGAGGCAAAACAGATGATGAAACACCTAGGTGTTTTTTTTCCGCAAAACACGCTTAACAATCTCTTAAACAAACTCCTTGAGCCGTCAGCCTCAATTCCTAAAGAACAGGCATTAAGCTATCGTCTCTTAGCAGGCATAATCTTGCTGTTGATCGTATTATCCTTTGTGATTGGAATCGTGATTTCCTTCATCAGCTTTGGTCTAAATACCCAAACATTCGTCTCCATCGCTTCGTTTTTTATGTTGGTGAGCGCCTATTTGGTATTAGCATCCGGCCGTTACCTGTTTCCGGCCGTGTTGATCATTGGCATTGTGGCAACATCACCTATGTTTACCGTGATTGTGGATGTTGAGCAGTATCTAAACTCTAGCGCCTTAGGGCTTTCTACGTTAGCGGTCTTACTCACGGCCATTTTATTCCCAAATCGTCGTAGCATCTTGCTTTCCTCGGCTTGGGTCGGGATCTTATTATTGAGCCTGTTGGTATTTTTACCCATCACTATCACCGATCTGGTGACTCCGCTCGCAGTGTTAGTAGCCGCCATAGGCTTCACATTGGTGTTTGATTCCCACCGTAATGCGCTTGAACAACTACGCCGTCAAGAGCTGGTAGCGATCAATGAGTCGTTACAAGTGGAGATCGAAGAACGTAAACGCATTGAAGAATCGCAAGCACGCTTGGTCGCTATCGTAGAAACTACTAGCGATCTGGTTGGGAGCGCTTCCCTAGACGGCCACCCCTCTTATATCAATCGCGCTGGCCGACAAATGATCGGATTAGACTTGGACGCGGATATAAGCGACATGATGATCACCGACATCAGCCCGGCATGGGCGAATGAGATCATCGGTCAGATTGGTGTCCCGATCGCCATGAGTCGAGGGACGTGGACAGGTGAAACCGCATTGCTGGGTCGTGACGGACGCGAGATCCCGGTTTCTCAGACGATCATCGCACATCGTGATGCGAATGGCAACCCGACCTATCTTTCTACCATGATGCGCGACATCACCGCTCAAAAAGAGGCCAACGCTCAATTGGCAGCGAATGCCAAACGGATTCGCGATATTTTCGATAACTTGGCCATTTTTGCATTGATGCTGGATCCGGATGGTAAAGTCGTTGAGGTAAACCAACCGATCTATGCCATTACCGAACTCAAACCGAATGAGGTTATCAATAGCTTATTTCCTAATACCCCTTGGTTTGGGCATTCGTCCGAGATGCGTGACTTAGCGTCACACCTTGTACAACAAGCCTCACAAGGCAAGTTGATCACGGTTGAAATGAGTGCGATAGTAGCGCATGGTTTGATCATTGATGTATTGGTCACTGTAGGGCCGCTTTTAAATGATCATGGCAAAGTGATCAACTTGGTCGCCTCTGGTGTCGATATTACCGCTTTGAAACAGGCTGAACAAGAACAAAAACGTTTGATCAAAGATCTACAGGCCGCTAAACGCTTGGCTGATGAAAACTCGCGTTTAAAATCGGAGTTTTTATCTACCATGTCGCATGAATTGCGGACTCCGATGAACGCGATCGAAGGCTTTACCGGGATCATCTTAAAAAAGATGGGCGGTGCAGACTTTAACGCCAAAACGGAGGAATATTTACATCGCGTTCACTCCAACAGCCGCCGCTTGTTGCAACTGATCAACGATTTCTTGGATCTTTCGCGCGTCGAGTCTGGACGCTTGGAATTGGCGCATCAACCATTCGCTCCAGCTCATTTAGCCCAACGTTGGCGCGATGAGATCAGCGTATTGGCGGAGAAGAAGAACATCGCCTTTGAGGTTGCGGTCGATCCGGATTTACCGTCCACACTTTACGGCGATGAAGAAGCGATCTCAAAAGTCACGATCAACCTGTTGAGCAACGCGATCAAATTCACTGAACAAGGGGGAATCACCCTCAAATTAGAAGCACGCGAGACGACATGGAACATTATGGTGAGCGATACCGGAATCGGGATTCCGCCTCATGCCCGCGATTTTATCTTTGAGGAGTTCCGGCAAGTGGATCAATCTTCCAAGCGTAAATATGGCGGCACGGGTTTAGGGTTGGCGATTGTGCAGAAATATGCGCGCTCCATGGGCGGCAACGTAAGCGTTAAAAGTGAATTGGGTCAAGGCAGTACCTTTACGGTGACGTTGCCTTTACATATCGCTGAATAAATCACATCGAAGGAGGAAATACCCATGTTAGATCTACCAAATGATTTGTTGGTTGGGTGGGATATTGTGGTCATCGACGACGAAGAAGACAGTTTATTGGTGGCCCAAGTGATCCTGTTGGAATATGGCGCAAATGTGTATACCGCGTCTAATGGTCAAGAAGGGCTAGAGGTGATTCGCGAAGTCCGCCCCAAATTTGCCATTAGCGATCTATCAATGCCCATTTTGGATGGGTGGGGGCTGATTAGTGAACTCAAACATGACCCAGAGATCCAAGATATTCCGGTGATCGCGTTGACAGCTCATGCCATGGTTGGAGATCGGGAACGGGCAGTTCAATTTGGGTTTCACAACTATCTCACCAAACCGCTGACTGTGGAGACTTTTATTCAAGATCTGGTAAAGTTGCTGGTCGATATTCCCGTATTAGCCAACGAATTGAACATCTAAAGGAGACAGAACATGGCGGACAATAAACAACGACGGATCTTGGTGGTTGAAGACGACTTAGACGGCCAAGCGCTGATGGCCACATTGTTAGATCATTTAGATATTCCAATGGATGTGGCTGGGAGTGTGGCGGAAGCCGAACACTTTCTATTTCAAAGTGGTCAAGTGTATCATGCCGTGATCATCGATCTAGCCTTGCCGGATAAAGACGGTTGGCAATTGCTCTCGCAGATCAACGCCCACCCTAAGATGGGTGATTTACCTGCGATCGCGGTGACGGCCTATCATAATTCTAAGTTACGGGAAGAAGCGATTTTAGCGGGCTTTAAGGCTTATTTCCCAAAACCGATCGATTCCACCTCGTTTTTACGAGAACTTGAAGCCATTCTCTAAGTTAGGATTATCATCATGCCGTATCAAGTCCAATGGGAAATACCGGAGTCGATCTTACGTGTGCGTTTATGGGGTCATGTCACCCTTGAAGACTTTATTGCTATCAATCACTTGATCAATGAAGCGATCGCCATGCTCACACCAGAGACTCAAGTTTCGTTGCTGGTGGATGTCAACGAGGCCCATAGCGTGCCACAAACGTTTAATGACCTAAAAGCGTCACAGACCTATGCCCGTGCGTCTAATTCACGCATCAAGTACATTTTGGTGGTGTGTGGGAATAACAAGCTACTCCGCTTGATGATGTTGCTGATCTTTAACTTGGCCCGGCCAAGCTTGCAATTTTTTGATACGCCGGTACAAGCGCTCTCGTTTATGTCGATTGTCAACCGGGCGCGCACTTGAGCTAAAATTAAAAATCCCCCGTTAGGGGGATTTTGTTTTAGGGCTTAAAACCTAAATTCTATTGGTTTTGCAGGGCCAGCATCGACAACTTCTTGAAGGTGTCCGCGTCATGCACCGCGATCTCCGATAACATCTTCCGGTTCAGATCCACGCCCGCTTTTTTCAGGCCATAAATCAAACGGCTATAGGTCAAGTTATTCAGACGAGCGGCCGCATTGATCCGAATGATCCACAATTCACGCAATTTGCGAGAACGTGCGCGCCGATCGCGATACGAATAGAACAGGCTTTTGAGCATCGCTTCATTGGAGCGCTTCCACAAGCGACCGCGTGAACCGTATTGCCCCTTCACCATTTTACGAATTTTGTTGTGATGACGACGACGTACAAACCCAGTTTTTGTTCTTGCCATGATTGATACTCCTTATCAACTTAAATCCGCCCGGAGGAGTTCTGGCGACTCTCGCGGACGGGTGATCACCTGATTAGTAGGGTGCTTCAGCGTGGCAAAAAAGACCCGGTGCGTTACAAGACGCGCCGGGTAGCTTTGGAACTGGCCACGCTACGATCCATTTAGGCCGGGGGATTCGCTTTGTATTTGCGAAGATACGGCGCAAGACGGCGTACACGACGCACATCGGCTGGAGAGACCTCTTGCATCTTATCGAATTGCCGTTTGGTACGGGAAGGCGAACGGCGGCGCAAATGGCTTTTGCCACCTTTCGTCCGTAAAATTTTACCCGTGGCCGTCATGCGAAAGCGTTTCGCTGTCGCCTTATGTGTCTTGAGTTTGTATTTTTTACCCACGTTCGTAACTCCGAATCAACGCTGAATCAGCGTGTATTAATGATGAGGACTCGTTTAAGCTAGGTCTTTTTTTCCGATTGCGGCGCAAGGGTCATGAACATCGTACTGCCTTCTAACATCGGCGCTTGTTCTACTTGGGCCACGTCTTTGAGTTCTTCGGCAATGTTCAGCAGCCGGTCACGCCCCAACTCTGGATGCAAATTTTGACGGCCTTTAAACTTGATGCTAAAGCGCACCTTCATGCCGTCCACGATCCACCCGCGTGCATCGCGAATCTTAAAACCAAGATGATGATCATCAATGGAAGGGGTCAAACGAATTTGTTTGACTTCGATCACCTTTTGCTGTTTGCGCGCTTTGCGTTCCCGACGTTGTTTTTCGTATTGGAACTTGCCAAAGTCCATGATACGACAGACGGGTGGGGTTGCGTCTGGCGCAACTTCTACCAAGTCGAGTTGCATCTGTTCAGCCAACTCGATCGCTTTATTCAGCGGCACTACGCCAAGGTTTTCTTTGCTTTCATCAATAATCAGGCGGACTTCACGCGCTCTAATTTGTCGGTTGATGCGGTATTCCGGGTTGTTAATATAAAATTCCTCTCTGCTGATTTACCGTGCATAATGCCGCAAAAGTTTATCACACGCTTAAGGGCGAGTCAACACAAACTCTGGTTCAAAAAAGGGCATTTTTAGGCATTGAACCTCAAAATGAGTTGATCGGGATCAAATTACCTTGTATTAAATTCGCAATCGGGCTGCCTTTAAGGGCAAAGTGGCGCACATCTTCTAAGGCACGTTGAAACAATCCTAAAAGTTCTTCATCTGTCCCTTTAAAGCGGCGGATCGTTTGTTGCGCGCAAGAACAACAGCCCCGCATGGCGCGATAGCTATCCGTCTCGCACGGGACACATCCGTTTAATTGGATCATCATCATCATAAATGCGAGGTGTTCTTCATGACATTCGGGCAGGTTAAACACCCGTTCGATCAGATCGTCCCATTCTTTTCCACGCAGACCACGTAATGATGGGATCACCTGACGGGGGAATAACAATGCGTTTTCCGTGTACATACCCTGCCTCTTTTCAGATTCTTCTCATCCGTTGTGACAAGTTTTGTCACTTTTCAGCATAGGCTTAAAGAATGTCTGTCAGAATAGGACTTACGTACTAATCTCCGTTTAATTTACGTTTCTAACTTTGGGGAGCGTTTCAGCGGTGCGTTAAATTGTCAATAAGCGTGTGAGCGGATCATTATTTTTTCTCTTTCTTTGGCGTAAGTAAAGAAGGGTGAAAAATAGGATAGGGTTTACCCTTGGGCATGATGGTTTCTTTACCCCATTGTATCCAATCGTTTTTAACGCCTTCTAGATTTGCCTCCGAAAAAGTTACAATAGAGAAAATCGCACATAATCGAAAGCGTAAACGGATGATCTGGCAATTTGTACTCGCGGGGTTGATCGCTGCCTTAGCTGCATTAATGCATGGTGGTTTTGGCGAAAAAACCAACATCAAACACTTGTGGCAAGCGGAGAGCGTCCCGCTCAACGAAAAATTAGAGTTACGCGCTACTTGGCACAGCTTTACCGCGATTTTTATGCTCACCGCCATTGCTCTAGGGTGGATCGCCTTGCCCGGTCAAGTGGAGCAGGCGCGGATGATCGCACATCTCATCGCGATCATTTATGGTGCGACCGGCCTCGCATTTCTGATCGTGGCGATCCACGGCCGACAAGCGTTAAAAGTGCCACAATGGGGCCTGTTATTTGTGATCGCCGCTTTGACCTTGTGGGGATCGGGGCAAATTTTCTCTTGAGGCTTTGGGATCGCTCCGATACACTGATGAGCGATCGTTGACATAGAGGTTATTCCGATGAAATTTTCCACTATCAAGGCGTTGATCTGCGACATGGACGGGGTGCTATGGCGCGGTGAGCAAGCGTTACCCGGCCTGTTAGCGTTATTCGCATGGCTCACCGAACGTCAGATCCCGTATATTTTGGCCACCAATAACAGCGGCACGACACCTGAAGAATATGTCGCAAAATTAGCGCGCTTGGGGGTTGACGGCGTAACCCCTGATCACATCGTCACCTCCGCGATCGCCACGGCCGATTATATGCGCGCCCGTTATCCGGCCGGTACACGGGTGTATTTGATCGGGATGAACGGGATTCGAGAAGCATTGATCGACTCTGGTTTTGATCTGGACGATGATCCCACAGAACGGGCGCAAGTGGTCGTCTGTGGGATCGATTTTGACCTCACCTATCAAAAATTGAAACGCGCTACGATCCACCTTCGGTACGGCGCAGATTTCATCGGTACAAACGCCGATCGCACATTTCCTCATGCGGACGGGATCATCCCCGGCGCGGGGAGTCTGTTAGCGGCGTTGCAAACCGCGTCCGATCGCGCCCCGACGATCATCGGCAAGCCGTACCCTGCCATGTTTGAGGCGGCCTTAGCACGACTCGGCACCACCGCAACACAAACCCTGATGATCGGCGATCGCTTGGATACCGACATTCAAGGCGCGCAAGCCTTAGGGATCGCGACCGCGTTGGTATTCACCGGAGTCACCCAACCTAGCGACATGATCAGCAGTCAAGCTTGGGCGGATGTCGCTTATGAGGATCTCGCATCACTCGTCCGCGCTTGGGCCGGTGACGAATGGTATCGCGCCCAAATCAAGGCCCAGCGAGGATAAAGCGGATGTTAAATCGACGCGATCTGCTCACCGGATTGGGGGCGGGGGTCATTTTGGCATCTTTACGCCTCCCGATGCGCGCACAAACCCGTTTAGAGCGCGATTTGTTGGACATTATCGGCGATCAAACGATTGGTTTCGATCTCCGACAACTGGACGATCAACAACAAGTGATCATGCAGATCCAGCACAACGCGGATCAACGCTATCCGGTGGCCAGTTGTTTTAAAGCGTTTGTGGTCTTTTACTATTTTTGGCACACCCCGATCGCCCGTTGGCAAGTCGATCGGGAATCGGCGGCGTATCGGGTCGCTGTGTTTAGCGACAATGTGCAGACCGGTTTTTTGATCCGCGATGTGGGTGAAAATGTCGATGTGTATGGCAACGCCTTGCAAAAATTCAACGATTGTCTGCTCTATGACATCGGCATGAGTGAAGGCATTTACACTTGGGATTGGCCCGGCAACCCGCTAATCGGATTCGCCGATGATCGGTTTGCTCCGTCGGAGGCGCGGGTGATCACCTTGCGCGGTGAAACCCATAGCGCCGATAACCTCACCACCGCGCAAGATCTCGCACGCGGTTATACATTTTTGGCACAGGCGGCCGACGGGGCGTTACCGCCGAATCCGTTGCAACCGAAATATGATTTTGAGCGCGCCCAACGGGCCGCCCAAGCCACACTTGACCTGTTAGCGATCCCCGCCGCAAATTATCGTTCTCCTTTGGAGCGTGCTGGATGGATGCCGTATATTGGCAAAGATGGCATCTTGCCACGCGGGGATCTAAGCGTGGGCAATGTGGTCAATGACGCGGGCTTGATCACGCAAGACGAAACGCGCTATGTGATCGCGTATCTATCGGTGGGACAAACCGAATACAGTGCGATCAACACGTTGACCGCAATGGCGGAACGCATGAGAGCGGGTTAAGTGATCGGATCAACAGAGTAGTGCTACTTGAAAATCACGTAATTGTCGTTCGGGTCGATAATCAGCGATCAACGCATAAGGTTGGGTAATATCTTCTTGGTGTTGCTGATACTCTGCACATTCAGACGCTCGCACTCTCAAACGGAAACCGACTCGCGCCAGAAGATACGTTGTTCTCGCTCCCACCGTGATCGATTCGCTTAATGCAAACCGTCCATTTGGATCGGTTATCAGGTCATAGGTGGTCTCATGACGTTGTGTTGGGCAGAGAAAATCAGTTTCGATGATCGTGATCGAAACATGGGCATCGCGAATGGGTTGCGCGGTTTGCAGATCGGTTACATACCCTTCTAAGATTGTGTCGTACTGAATATCATAGAAGGGGCGTACTTCTGTATTTCCAGGGCCTACCATGCTGGACTCACATTGCAACCAACGGATGAGCGGTAGCAAAACTGTAGCGCTACAAATAACCCCGATCATGCCCCCGATCGCATAAATCAGTTTACGTTTTGGCATGGTGTCTCTCTTTTCTCTTCTCTAACGAATGCTCACGCGGCTGCCATTAGAGGTTTTATCGACCATGATATGCACCGGAAACGAGTCGCGTAGATCATCGATATGGGTGATCACCAAGATCAGGTCAAACTCATCTTGAATCGCGGTGATTGCTTCGACCAATTTGTTACGGCCTTCATCATCTTGTGTGCCGAACCCCTCATCAATAAACAGCGTCCGCAAATGTGCGCCGGCCCGTCGTGCTAACAATTGTGAGAGCGCCACCCGGATCGCAAAGTTGATCCGAAACGCTTCCCCGCCGCTGTATAACTCGTAGTTGCGCGTGCCAAGTTCATCGGCGATCTCAATGTCTAAGGTTTCGGCGACTCCACCCGTGATCTTCTCTTTTTGTGTGTTGAGCCGTAGTGACATGCGGCCATCGGTCATGCGGGTTAAGAGATCGTTGGCGGTCTGTTCTAATTCGGGGATCGCGGTTTCAATGATCATGGCCGGAATCCCATTTTTACCGAACGCGAGTTTGAGTTCCTTATAGAGACTTTCTTCCCGGCGCATGGTCTCACGACGCTGTTCTAATTGGATACGCCGTTGTGCTTGGGCCTCTAACGCCTCTAGGGATTGCTGAATATTGACCAATCGCTCATAGGCGGTGCGTTCACGGGTGTGTTGTTGGCGCACTTCTTCTTCGCGCTGTTGATATTCCTTGACCTGCACGATCAAACCCGCGATCGTGATCTCAACTTGGGTCAATTCTTCATCGATCTCACCGATCGCCGCTTGCAAACGTTCTTCACGCAAGCGCGCCCCTGCGATCGCATCTTCTAAGGTAGGCAATGACTCTAGCGCGATCGCTAACCGCGTCTGCAATTGTTCGTAGCGTTTAAACTCATCCAACGATCGGCGGGTTTGATCATGGGTGGATTTATCGTAGGCAAGGCTGGTTTCTTCGAGATCTAAAGCTGCCAATGCTTCACGCACATCCGGCGCAAATTGATTCAAGTCCAATTCCCCGCGCACGATCACGAGGCGCTCTTGTTCTTCGGTCAATCGCAATGCGGCTTGTTCAGCTGCGTCAATTTGTGCTTGTAACTTCCCGCCGCGTTCTAAGAGCATCGGCAATTGTTTGAGCTGACTTTCTAGCGCGGTCAACGCCGTTTTACCCGTTTTTACCAGCTTATCGATCTCGGTGATCCGGTCTTTATGTTGACGATAATCGACACGATATTGCTCGACCTCCGCGCCTAATTGTGTGATCAAGTCGGTGCGATGCGTTGCGTCTAACGGTTGACCGCACAAGGGACATAACGCGGAATCGGTGCTGTTGAGTTTATCCAACCGTTCACGAAGTTCTTTGCCTATTTCCTCAAGATTTTTAAGCGCTTGATCAAGGCGGGCGCGTTCTTCGCGCAATTGTGTCTCGGTTTGATGGAGGTCATCGCGTTTTGCTTCTTGAGCGCGTAAGGCGGTGATCTCCTCTTGCACCGATTCCAGATCATCCCCGTGTGAGACGGCCAAGAGTCCCTCTAATTCGGCGATATTGCGCCGTAACGAAGAGACTTCACTCTCTAGACGGGCGCGGGCCGCGCTCAATTGGGCGTTCAATTCGGCCCGACGTTTATCCAAGTTCATCAGATCGGTGAGTTTGGCATTCAATGATTGATCGGTATCGCGGGCGGATTGCAAAGCGGTGTAACCGTCCTCAATTTCTTGGCGCATCGCGATGATCGTGCCGTAATCCGCGATCTGTTTCTCATGACGTGCGATCTGGTCTTTGATTGATTCGAGATCACGTCCGTAATCGCGTCGCCGACGTTCAAGATCGCCCTTTTTCTCTTGGCTTGCCTTGAGTTTCGAGGGCGCGTCTTTGATCGCATCTAACAGGGTTTGCGCGGTCTGGAGGGCTTCACGGGCTTCACCATGAATCCGAGTCGCATCCGCTTGATCGCGTAACAGGGCGGGCCGCCGTTGTAATTCTTGATCAATCTCTTTGAGCCGTTGTTCAGTGGTGTTCAATTGCACTTCAAGCTGTTTAAGGTGTTCCTTTACCCGATCTTCATAGATTTCCCATTGTGCCAACCCCAAAATATCAGCAAGGATCTGCTTGCGTTTGCCGGGGGGTTGGGTGGTGAACGCATCGGCCTTGCCTTGTTGCAAAAAGGCAGAATGGATAAAGGTCTCATAATCTAACCGGAGCAAGCGATTGATCTTCTCTTGGGTGGCGCGCATATTCGGCTCACTGATCAATTGCGGTTGTCCGTCTCCATTTAGCACAAACAGATCCAATGTCCCGGTACTGGTGCGCTTGGCGCGGGATCGGCGACGCAACACCCGATACATGATCCCTTCTTGCTCAAAGTCCAATTGCACCTGCATGTCGTTTTGGCCTTGGTGGATCAAGTCCTCATCGCGCTTGGTACGTGCTGATCCCCAAAGCGCCCATGTGATCGCATCCAAGATCGACGATTTACCCGCGCCATTCGATCCGGTCAAACACGCGAGATGAATCCCCTCAAAGCGAATATCATCAGGTGCGCGATAGGGTAAAAAATTGCGTAACATTAACCGAACCGGGATCATGAAGTGCCTCTTTTCCAATCAAACTGTGCTTGATTTTAACCGACAATGGCCCAAAAGTACGAGGGGCGGACAGTGGAAAAAGGGTCAACTATAGGTTTAGCATCATGAGAGAAAACAAAAAAGAACCCGTATAAGCTATTATAATTCCCCTCTGACTCTCACCATAGTCGGAGGGGAATCGATCTGCGTTGCATCCGTCTCTTTTCCGCGTTATACTAGAACATATTTTTATGATCTGAAGTAGATGTGAGCGATCATGACGCTTTCCGCAAAACACAAGGCGATCAAGGCCTTCTATCACTCTCGTGACGAGATCTCTCATCAGCGCGTCACCAATGAAATGGGACTCCGTGAACCCTTCAAAACGCTGTTATCCGACGCGGCTCGGATCTTTGACCTTGAACTTTTGATCGAACAATCGCATCGACTCGATCAACGGCTCATTCGATTCGACGGGGTGATCCGCGATGTGTTTCGGCGCGATCGCGGGTATTGGGAAGCGAAAGATCAAGACGACAAGCTAGAAGATGAGATCGCGAAAAAATTTGCGGTGGGCTATCCGAATCGCAACATCTTGTTTGAAGATAGCCAGCAAGCGATCCTCTATCAACACGGAGAGCGGGTCGGAGTCTACGATCTCCATCAGCCGGAGCAAGTCGCCCAACTGCTGAATACGTTCTTCAGCTACACCGAACCGATGATCGAAAAGTTTGATCATGCGGTGGATCGCTTTCGACAAGATGCACCGGATCTCGCCAACGGTCTAAAAACCTTGATCGCCGATGCTCACAAAAACAACAAAGCGTTTAAAGCGGCGTTCACCCAATTTCATGAACTCTGCCAAAAGACGCTAAACCCGAATCTGAGTCCGGCCGCCGTTGACGAAATGCTCATCCAACATCTCTTAACCGAACGGCTCATGCGAACCGTCTTCGATAACCCCGACTTTTCGCATCGCAACGCGATCGCTGTGGAAGTCGAAAAGATCATCCAAGCATTGACCTCAGAGAGCTTCAGTCGTAAGCAATTCTTGGGCAAATTGGATTACTTCTACGAGGCGATTGAACAGACCGCGCTCACCATGCGCGATTTTACCGCCAAGCAACAGTTTATCAACACGGTGTATGAACGCTTCTTTCAAGGGTACGCGGTCAAAGTCGCTGATACCCACGGCATCGTCTATACTCCCCAAGAAATTGTAGACTTCATGTGCGCGGCGGTCGAAGAAATTCTCGAAAAAGAGTTTCAAAAGTCGCTTTGGCATGAGGATGAAAACATCATCGATCCCGCCACTGGCACGGGTAACTTTATCGTGAATCTGCTCAAACGCATCAAAGCATGTCTGCCCGACAAATTGGAAGAGGTCTATCAGCATCGGCTATTTGCCAATGAAGTGATGTTAATGCCCTACTATAATCGCGTCGCTGAACATTGAACACGAGTTTATGGACTTAAGCGGAAAATATTTGCCCTTTGGCAAGAAAATGTAAGCCCTTCAAAATGTTCGATCAGCGCCCATGATCACGGGCTAAACTTCAGATAGCGCTTGTTTTAGCGAGATCCGCGTGGCACGTCATATAAAAGGGAAAATCCAACGTGTTATGATCATACTACTAATGCAGCGGCGGCAGGAAAAAAATTTTTTTCGGCGGC
>JALOOG010000115.1 GCA_025454525.1 Anaerolineae bacterium
GATCCTTCGCGTAATTCCTCATCTGTCCATGCCCGCGTCAGCAGCGTGAGGATCGTGGCCGCTAGACCTGCCGCTAAATGAGGCAACCACACATTGGCCGGGTTATCAAAGAATCCAAACAGGAACGGTGAGATCGCCAAGAAGGGCCCGACGATATAATCAACCAACAAATGCAAGCGGAAAGGTAACACCCGGAACACACCGACTTCATAATCGGTCATCAACGCTTGTAACAAGATTAACACACCAACACCGCGTGCGATCCACACGGGCCAACCCCCCAACTCGGCGAAACCGAACAAATTCGGCGCAAGCAACAGCAGAATCGCCGCTAGATAGTCCGTGACACCGTGAATCTTCGGAGGAATCATCCGTATCCCGTTCATGGTTTTATTCCTGTTATTTAATTGGTAATTTTATGATCCGCCTTCTACTTAAACAATGGATGAACAGACCGTTGGACTTATGTAACTCTCAGTAGATCAATCGTTAAGATTTAGATAAAGACATTATGACTGACATATCTAAAAGATCAGACTCAAGGAGATCCTATGAGCATGAATCAACCCCCACAAACGCAAAATCAACAACCCGGTATCGAATCGAAGATGCGTCCACGTCCTGAATCAGAAGGCGATTATAAGGGAAGTGGCAAATTAGACGGTAAAGTGGCGATCATCACGGGCGGCGATAGCGGGATCGGCCGCTCTGTGGCGATCTTATTTGCCAAAGAAGGCGCGGATGTGGTGATCTCGTACTTGAATGAACATGATGACGCACGCGAAACTGAACGCCAAGTCAAACAAGAGGGCCGCCGCTGTCTGTTGATCGCGGGGGATATTGGGGATGAGAGCCATTGTCAGGCGATCGTCGATCAAACCATGCGTGAATTTCGTCGGATCGATGTTTTGATCAACAATGCGGCCGAACAGCACCCGCAATCAAGCCTTACTGACATTACCCGCGAACAATTAGAACGTACTTTTCGCACCAATATTTTTTCGATGTTTTACCTAACCAAGGCTGCTTTACCGCACCTCAAAGAAGGCGCATCGATCATCAATACCACCTCGATCACCGCTTATCAAGGTAGCCCAGAATTGTTAGATTATTCATCCACCAAAGGCGCGATCGTGGCGTTTACCCGTTCGCTCTCACAAGCGTTGATCGAACAAGGAATCCGGGTGAATGCAGTAGCCCCCGGCCCGATCTGGACTCCGCTGATTCCGGCGACTTTTCCGGCGGATAAAGTGGCCGCTTTTGGTTCACAAGTACCGATGAAACGCGCCGGCCAACCGGTGGAAGTGGCCACTTCCTACGTATTTCTTGCGTCGGATGATTCGTCTTATATGGCGGGGCAAGTTTTGCACCCTAACGGCGGGAAAGTGGTCAACGGCTAACTACGGCGGGATCTGGGGAGACTCAAACTCCACCTACTCAACGTTCACCCAATCACTGGCATGATGCCACATCTAGCGGATCAACGTGCGATTCATTAGAGCAGATTCAGAGGCTTTGGTGATCGTCAAGACATCACGCGCAAGGGCGAACCGACGGGTTCGCCCTTACAGTTCAACGCGATCATTTATGGGGTGACGATCGCGCTGATGTCATCGATATAAACGCGGCCGGTGGTGCCTGCATACTGCACCGATAAGATCGCCCGCCGCACCGGAGCATCTAAGACCAAGTTGGTTGCACTAAAGTTATCAAAACCGGTGGTACCGGTGTTCACGGTGAGCGAGATCCGGTCAAACCCGCGTTCACTCGCGCCCGCGTCCGCCACGGTATAACGCACGGTGATGCTGGCCACCACACCCGCCGGGATAACATCCGTCTGCACAGCGGCGCTCAACGAAAGCGTATCGCCTTCCTTCAGCAAACGCCGATTGAAAGTTTGTGAGATTGTGCCGCCGTTCGCTCGCATCTCAAAACCGCAATTTCCGGTATTAAAGAATCCCGTGCCACACCGAATCCGACTGGTTGTGAGACCGGCCGGCACCCATGGCACCAACGTCGGTAGATTGGCCGCGTCTTTATCCTCAAAACCACCGTTGAATACCAATTGGATCGGTTGCGAGTTAAACGTGAAAAACAGCGGCCCATTCGTCGCTTCAGTCGTGCCGTCCACGTTAATGGCGTTCACCGTCCAACTGTAACGCCCGTCGGTGAAGTTAGCGTAAAGTGAGGCCGGCACAGTAAAGGTACAAACTTGCGCGGTGCAGGTCAGATCATCGCTATCCGCCGCCGGAGTGAGTCCGGTATCGGTGATCACCTCGCCGATCCGCGTATTATCCGAAAGTCGGAATACGTAGAGATCATAGGTGATCGCATCGCTAGACGCGCTCCAGGTGAACGTCAAGCCCGCGGCCCGTTTGACCAACAGATCATCTTCTGGAGTCAACAAGTTAAAGGCAACGGGCGGCGCTGCGATCACCCCACCGATGACTCCCAGTACCAACAGCAATACACCCAATTTTTTTAAGAAGGCCATGGCTCATCCTGTCTACTTCAAATGTGTATAATTTACACATGGATGCGTATCCTGTCTACGGTGCGACTCCTACGCTTACCCTACGCTTTGATCTAGCCCTTGACGCTGCCCGCCAATAAACCGCGGATAAAGTAACGTCCCAAAAAGATATAGACCAGCAAGGTCGGTAAGGCCGCGATAATCGCACCGGCCATCTGGACGTTGTAATCGGCGATCTGGCTGCCGGCCAAGTTCTGTAACGCCACGGTGATCGGTTGCGTTTGCGGATTGGAGAGCGTCACACCGAATAAAAATTCGTTCCAGATCTGGGTGAATTGCCAGATGATCACCACCACAAACCCCGGTAACGAGATCGGCAATACGATATACCAGTACAACCCCCAAAAGCCCGCGCCATCAATGGAACCGGCCTCTAACATTTCATCGGGGACTTCGGTGTAATAGTTACGGAAGATCAGTGTCGTGATCGGCAATCCGTAGATCACATGCACCAAAATCAAGGCGACCAAGCCGCCGGGTAAACTCAAGCCATTGATAAACGTAACCATCGGGTTTAAAAAGCTCACCAATGGGATCAAGATCGCTTGATACGGGATAAACATCCCAAACAGCATCAGCGGAAAGATGATATTGGCACCCGGAAAGCGCCATTTTGCTAAGACATAGCCGTTTAGTGAGCCAAACACCGCCGATAAAAACGTCGCCGGAATCACCAAAAGTAAGCTATTGGCAAAGTTGCGCGATAAACGTTCAAAAGCAGTGGTATAGCCGTCCAATGTCCATGAACTTGGGGCTTCCCACATGGTGGTATTTGCGACTTCAAGATTAGTCTTAAAGCTGGTGATCAACACGATATACACCGGGATCAAGAACATCAATGACGCAATTACCAAGCCGCCATACACCGCGGTGCGACGAAAGGGTAAAGAGGTGCGCTTGGGTTGAGCAGAAGGAATTGGGAGAGAAGGTGCAGAAGCGCTCATCGTTTGTCCTCAGTTCGGAAACTGGTTACCAGATACGGGACGATCACAAAAGCGACCATGATCAACATGACAGTGGCGATCGCCGCGCCCATCCCGAATTGTTGACCCCGAAAGGTGGTAAGGTACATATTCAAGCCCGGCATATCGATAAACAGGTTGGTATCCCCACCCATCGTATACACCAAGTCAAAGATTTTTAGCGAGATATGGCCCAAGATGATCACGGCGCTTAAGGTAATCGGTTGCAACAAGGGCAACACGACATAGCGATAAACCCCAAATTCGCCCGCACCATCGACCCGCGCCGCTTCACGGAGATCATCGCTGATCCCGCGCAGCCCCGCTAAATACATCGCCATGGTGTAACCGGACATCTGCCAACCGGCCGCGATCACCACCGCGAATAAGGCGAGGTTAAACCCATGTTCTTCTGAGATCAACGGCAAGGCCTGACGTGGCACATCAAAGGTGATCAGCATCAGCAATAACAGGGCGATCGCGCCTGCAAAGGCCGCCCATTGCGCCCGCTTTTTGGCATACCACCGCAACGCGAAATAGATCACCAACCCTAACGCAAACATAGTGAGGAACGTTGGCATCTGCTGCCAATTAAACGGTAGCCATTGTTCCTCGCTGATGAACCAACGGAAATCGCTTCCCGGTAATCCGATCAACTCTGGTAAGCTGTTGATCCCACGTTCTGGGTTAAACAACCATTTCCAGACGACCCCCGTCACTACAAACGAGAGCGCCATGGGGAACAAGAAGATCGTGCGAAACACAGTTTCACCCTGAATTTTTTGATCTAATAAGATCGCTAACGTCAACCCTAACACCAAACACACCAAGATAAACAGCAGGGTGAAAAAAAGCGTGTTGACAATATCAATCCGAAAGCGTTCGTTCAAAGAACCGTTGAACAGATCGCTATAATTGCGTAATTGGACAAAATTGGACGGTAGACCGCTTAATTGTTGTAGGCCGTTGCTATCGGTGAGCGAGGTATAGGCTGTCCAACCGATAAAGCCGTATACAAATAACCCTAATAACAGAATCGATGGCAATAACACCAGTAAGGCCATGACCTGTCCATTATTTTTGATCATGATGGACTCCACTGATTATAAAAGCGGCGAGTCATTTTCGGACTCGCCGCAGAGTGCTAAGCTAAAACTTGGATCGGGTTATTGACCAATGCCCGTTTGAAGCGCTAAGGTGGCGGCGTTGGCCGTGGCTTGACTCGCATCGCGATTCGCGGCAAAGCTGGCGATCACGTTACCGAAGCCGTCAAGGAATGCTGGCGGGGCGACCGCACCGTGTTGCAAGCTCCCAACGATCGCATTGGTCGTCCAATCGGTGTAAGCGCTTTGGAAGTAAGCGTTATACAGATCGCCATTGGTGATGTCCGCGGTGATATTGGCTGGTAATGACCCCTTCAACGGGTTGAAGATGTCTTGCGCTTCGGCCGTGCCGATAAAGCTCAACCAAGCGCGGGCCGCTTCTTCATTTTTCGCGCCCACAGGCAAGCCGAAGGTGTCCGACAACATCATGAAGGTACCGCTGGTACCGGGGGAAGCGGCCCAAGCGAAACCGGTTTCGGGTTCAAGTTCGAGGTCTATCAAGTAATAGCCCGCCGCCCAATCGCCCATGATCGTAAAGCCCGCTTCGCCATTGGCGACTCGTTGGGCGGCATCTTGCCAGCTCAACGCATTGCGATCTTCATTGGCACAATCTAAGACCGCGGCGAAGGTCGTAAACACATTGTTGACTTCTTCACTCGTCCAACTGGTCGTGCCATCCCACAGCCCTTGATAGGCTTCTGCGCCCAACACGCCCAAAGCAACGCTTTC
The DNA here is from genome assembly GCA_025454525.1 of Anaerolineae bacterium. Taxonomy (GTDB): domain Bacteria; phylum Chloroflexota; class Anaerolineae; order Aggregatilineales; family Phototrophicaceae; genus JALOOG01. The sequence continues at coordinate 5,328 of JALOOG010000115.1, forward strand.
CCACAAGTGGACTTGCGTCCAGTTTTCACCGACCGCGATCGGGGTGACACCCGCTGCTTGCATGGCCGGGCAGGTGGTGGTCAAGAAGTCTTCCCAAGTGCCGGGGACTTCTAAGCCCCATTCAGCTAACTTGCCGGGGACGTACCACATCACGTTAGAACGATGAATGTTGACCGGCACCGAGTAGATGTTACCTTCCGAGTCGGTGATCAAGTCCAATAAACCTTGCGGATATTGTTCCATCCAACCGTTCGCTTCAAACATATCGTTGAGCGGTTGCATCCGGCCGGCGCGCACCCAGAGGGCGTTTAAGGCTTGTCCCGCGTGAACTTGGAAGGTGCTAGGCGGATCGTTGCTCAACATGCGTGAGGTCAACACCGCACGCGCATTCACACCAGAACCCCCAGCAACGGCCGCATTGATCACGTTGACATTAGGATATTGTTCTTGGAAACGTTCAATCAAAGCCAATAAACCCGCTTCTTCACCGCCACCCGTCCACCAGGAGAAGATCTCCAGATCCCCCGAAAGTTCGGTGTTGGGTTCTTGGGCGATCACCACCGCGCCAAGTGCCAACATCCCCACCACGAGGACAACCGCTAATTTGAGATACCGCATTTTGAACATAAACATCTCCTAAAGTTGTCTCTTGTCTATTTGACACAAAACTAATTTGCATCTCATGTCCATAGCAAATTATAGGCGGAGTCGCTCAATTGCCAAATCTTTCAATCTAGCAATTTGCACAAACTTGTCTAACAAAATGCACGAATAAGGGTTAAAGGTTCTCGATCTCTTCTGGAGACGCGGTTAAACCCAAGATATGATACCCCGCGTCCACATAGATCACCTCACCGGTAACTTTGCGACTCCAATCCGAAGCCAACCAGAGCGCGGTGTCTCCGACTTCTTCTTGGCTAACCAAGCTCTGCAATGGGGAGGCTTTTTCGGAGAAACGTAACATCGCACGAATCCCCGGTACACCGGCCGCGGCCAACGTCTTGATCGGCCCGGCGCTGATGCTATTGACTCGAATCCCTTTGCGACCCAGATCGTAAGCCAGATAGCGCGTGATCGCCTCTAAAGCGGCTTTGGCGATCGCCATGACGTTGTATTTAGGCATCACCTTCTCGGCGGCGTAGTAGGTGAGGCTCATAATGCTACCGCCTTCGCTCATGAGGGGTTCGGCCCGCTTGGCCATGGCGATCAAGCTATAGGCGCTGATGTCCATGGCGCTTTTGAACCCTTCGCGAGAGACATCGACAAACCGTCCGCCGAGATCTTCACGATTGGCAAAGGCCACCGCATGAACCAAAATATCCAATTTGCCATAGCGTTCGCCGAATTTTTGAAACACCGCGTCTAATTGTGCGTCATCGGTGACATCACACATCTCCACAAATTCGCACCCGATCTCTTGTGCTAAGGGGATCACGCGCTTTTTAAGGACTTCCCCCGCGTAACTAATCGCGATCGTCGCGCCTTGTTCATGCAACCGCTTGATGATCCCCCAAGCGATGCTATCCTTATTGGCTAATCCGAACACAAAAGCGACTTTTCCGTCTAATAAGCCCATTCTCTTTTACTCCTTCTAGATGTGGTTTAAAATGCCTATCTTAACACAGAAACTTTTGCGATGGTTTCGCGTATAGCTTTAAAAGTTGACGTGCAGATTTATAATTAATGAACATTTCAATTCGAGGTTTAGAGATGCGCTCACAACGTCAATTTTTTGCAATTTTAGGCTTATTGTTGAGTTGGCTTTCGCCGCTTGTGGTGTTTTTTCTGCTCTTAGAGCTGCCCGCAGTGCGAGATCTGGTGGTGTTTGTGGTGATGATTGTGGCGATCTATAATACTTATTGGTTGGTTCGCGGTTTGCTCAATCCTTTGCCGCCCCGTTCTTCTCCACCGAAACCGACGATCAGCAAACCTATCACCACACGCGATAAGATCGCGATGTTGCTTGATGAACTCAATGATGAGGAGATCGACGAACTGTATCGACAGGCTGCCGATCGAATTAGTGCGCGTCGCTTGGATCAAGATCTGCGTGCTTAATCTTATAAAGGGGTGTACCGATGATCAAAATTTACCTATCCAGTTTTATCGCCTTGATCTGGAGTGTGTTGTCGTTGGTGATGATCCATATTGTGCAATTGACACCACCTCCGCCCAATGTGAATCTGTTGTTGATCGGTGTGTTAATTGCCTTGATTGGGGCGTTTTTCAACTATCAAGCGTTCCGTCGCTACGATCAACTCACCTCTAATGAGCGTCGTCAACAACGCCTGCAACGCATGGTCAAACAATTAGATCCGCAAGATCGGGAGATCTTGTTTCATCAACTCGCCACGGATCCTGACATCGACTCCTTGGAAAATCCCATGCCACCGGAGAAACGTAAAAATCAAGGATAGCGTGATGATTATGAACGATTAGACGATCTTATCTCTTAAAGACACAACTTAGCAAAAGCGTAAAAACATCGGTTAAAACACACGTCAAGGAGGTTTAGGGATGATGAAGTTGCTTGATCGCTTACCCTTGTTATTGCTGATTGGTTTTATTTGGGGGGTGATTTTGGCTCTAGAATATTTTTGGCTGTCTAATTTTCTCTCTCTGACTTTGCGTTATGATTTTTTACTTTATAGAAGTATCGGCTTCGTGATCGGCATGATTTTGATTGACATTGGCATCCGTCTGTATCTCAAACGCTTCACGGCCGCTTCACGGCGGGATCGGATCAAACGTCTTTTGAGTAACTTGGATGATCGTGATCTCGACTTGTTACGCGAACAATTGGAGCATGAACCTGATGAGACCACCAGTTTAGAGCATTTGTTAAATCAAAAACGCAAAAATCTTAGCTAAACATCGGAGACGATATGCCCAAAATTAGAAACCGTCATGTGCTTGTTTTATTGATCGGTGCGGTATGGACGATCTTATTTCTGATAGAGCAGCTGTTTTTCCCACCCGATTTTTTCGCCTTGAATCATCCGGATGTCACCTATGAGTGGGGGTCATTTGTCCTCGGTTTGCTGTTGACTTACATCTTGATTCGTCTGTATCAACCCACTTCCGACACCTTACAAGCCCGACGGGAGCAAATCCGCCGTTTATTAGATGACTTGGATAGCGAGGATCGTGCGCTGTTACAAGCGGAATTAGACGATACGCTATTAGATCCCACCCTTGAAGCGAAACCAAAACCAATAACGATGACCTGTTATAAAAATTACCAACAAAGCCTTTTTAGCGTTCATCATCGGGAGCGTGTGGGTATTCACCTATGGACTGCTTGCTCAACACCTACGATCCAGAAATCAATGAACAAACCCGTCAAAAGCGCGTGAACCGCCCTTAACTGAAATGGATGATCGCACTCTTGATCTTTTGCATCAACGGTTGATGCACTCCGACGACGATGAACAATCTTTAGCGGATCTGATCCACGCTAAGCGTAAAAACGACGATAGACCGCCTTCATAACAAGCTACAGAAAATTTCCGTTCAAAAAACATTGACTCTGAATCGGGTGATGAAAAGCGCTTTTCTAAGCGGATCGGGCGTAATGGCCGGGTGTCACCCCAACAATTTGTTTAAACCAACGGGTAAAATGACTCTGATTGGCAAACCCGACCGCTAAGGCCACTTGTGCCAACGGCATCCCCTGTCGTAACAAGGGAGTCGCGTTACGGATGCGCCATTGCATCAAATACGCATGAGGCGGTAAGCCCACTTGCGCGCTAAACAAGCGATTCAGGTGAAAAGGACTCATGCTCACGGCATGACTCAAGATGTCCAAGGTGATCGGTTGGGCGTAATGGGTTTCTAGGTAGTGGCGGGCCTGCTGTACCACCGTATGATCGTTCAGAGGATGCAATGAGATCGGACGACGATCGGCGTATTGCAAGATCAAGGCGCTAAACGCCATGCGTAACAATGCGGCTCGCTCTAAGGGATCGGGCGAATGCTCAAAAGCGTGATGCGCTTGCCACATCAGCGCGCTAATGGTAGGGTTATAGACGACAGGTTCACTAAAAAAGGGGACTTGGGCCGCTTTGCCGGTGATCTCCGCGTGGATCTCGGACATCAGTTCCGCAGTCGGATAAAACATGCGATACATCCAACCGCATTGTGTAACCGCGTAACCCGTGTGGATCTCATCGGGATTGACCAAGACGATATGCCCCATGGGGGCGATATGCGTTTGCCCACGATAGTAAAACGCTTCGGCCCCTTGTCCGATCACGCCGATCGCGAAAGTGTCATGGGTGTGAGGGATAAACCGATGCGTGACATAAAATGCGGACAGCAACTCGATCTGTTCGGGCGCGTGCCAATATTTGGCTTGTTCGTGTAACTGCATGGTCTTTTGGCCTTATCCGTCTCTAATTTGTAGCATACGGCCAATGGTGAACTTTGTCTTGTCTATTTTTGCGCGATTGGACTCATACTCACATCAGGGGGAATTTTTATGGCACGGACGGTCTTAGTCACGGGCGCATCATCGGGGATCGGGCGGGCGATCGCGCTGCATTTAACGGAAGCGGGCTATCGGGTATACGGCACGAGTCGTCACCCCAACCCACAACATAATGAACCGTTTACCCTGTTACCATTAGATGTCACGCAAGCGGAGTCGGTTGCAGCATGTGTGGCGATGATTGATCAGATCGATGTGTTGATCAACAACGCGGGCATCACGATGATCTGTCCGGTGGAACAGGCCAGCTTAGAAGATACCTATCGCCTCTTTGAAACGAATGTATTCGGTGTGTTACGGATGATTCATGCCGTCCTGCCGCAAATGCGGGCGCGCCGGAGTGGGCAGATCCTCAATATCAGTTCACTGTTAACGGCGGTCGGGATGCCGATGTTAGGGTTGTATGCGGCCAGCAAACAGGCGCTAGAGGGCATGACCGACGCACTTTACGCGGAATTAGCGCCATTTAACATCCAGATCAGCTCCTTACAATGTGGTGCATTTCAAACCAACATTCAGAACACGATGTTAGGCCCCTCGCGGCCTTTAGACGGCGCATATCAGGCGTATCATGATGTGTTTTTCGCATCCGCCGGACAAGTGGCTCGGTTGGGGCCACCGGAACAAGTCGCCAAGCGCGTCCAACGCATTTTGGAGTCCCCACGGCCGAAGTTGCGCTATCGGATCGGCATGGATGCTCATTTTTTGTATTACATCACACGCTTGATCTCACGAGAGCGGTTTTTGGGGTTGGTGAATCGACGGTTGACAAATTCATAGCTGATCAATGCGCGCAATCTCATCACTTGAACGTTTTTGGGTGAGATTGCGCGCATCTGACCGAAAAGCAGCGCGATCGCTTAGATAAAGCAACACTGCTTTTCACCTGTGTTTCTCATCAAAAAATTAGTAAAATTCTTGATATAATAATTGAGATGATAAAGGGAGGTTTTGATAATGGGTCACGAAATCATTCAAATTAATTACGAAGAAACCGAAACAATTGCTAAAATATTTACCTCTGAACATGATCGAATGAACCGGGTTTACACCGATCTTAAAAGATGCGTTGATCAACTACGAAACGGGTGGGTTTCAGAAGGGGCAGACGCATTCTTCGCCGAAATGGATGATGAAGTGTTGCCAAAAGTCAAACGTTTAGTAGAAGCTTTATCAATTGCCCATGATCAAATAATGCAAATCCATGAAGTGATGTCTACTTCGGAAGATCAATGCACACGTTCATTTCAAGATATTTTACACGAACCTTTACAAACACTAAAATTGATAAGAGATAGATTTGATCGCAAGCAACAAGATGGAACCCCTACACCTCCAAACCCATTAACTGGATGGCAATTGGATGCTTATAACGAAGCTGTTAGCCAAGGCGTTGATCCGGTTTTGGCGATGATGCTGATTCAAAACGAACGAAATAACAGAGGTTTTGAAGATAGTCTAGATTATGGTTTTATGTACAATATTTTAAATGCAAGAACATTTGGGATTGCTCAAGTGGCCACAACTACTGCGAGCGATATGATTACCTTATATCCTGAGTTGTTAGAAGGGTTTGATGACCAGAAAGACAAAATATTTAATGATGATGGGACTATCAACCAGTATGAGTTGGGATATTTGCTCTATAGTGATCAAAGTTTCTCCGCTAGGATCGCAGTGGCTTACATTCGTCATCTAGAAACCCGTATTTATGATGATCTAAATCAATTTGGTGTGGTGGTTTCAGATGAGCCAATTGAAGGTCAAGTAACGATGACTACGACCCAAGTCCGCGATCTGATTATCATGTCATATAACACAGGATGGGAAGGTTTTAGTAGTAATCTTCAGATCAATGATGGTCCAGAAGATGTGGTTGAACGCTTGGTTGACACTATAATAATACATAAAACGCATGTTGATAATGTGAATGGTTTGGAAACTGAAATCGAAGATTTAATTGGTCAACAATTGGAATCTCCGCCGGAAACTGATCCTTCAGACGACCGCAATTAACCAGAGGAGTTACGGCTATGATGAAAGGTATTCGTCGCATGGGAGTTGTCGTCATTGTATTACTCTTGATCGGATTTGTGATATTACGACTGTGGCAATTTGGAGTCAGTCCAACTTTACCAGAGATCACATTAGGTGAGTCGTTAAGCGCGTGGATCGGCACAGACTCTCCGACAGCATCCGCAATCGTGACCAAAATCGCCGCGGAAGTGCGCGCACATGAATCATTCTTAATTCAAGATGAGTCTGATGATCGAATATGGCATTGAACCCTTGTACGCAATTGACGAAAAACGCTCCCGTCACATTCAATTTGTCGCTGATTTCACAACCGATCGCATCCAAGGGCAAACCGCTCTACAAGTCGGAGAGGTGATCGGACGGGTGGAATTTAGCACAATTCAGCCCCCTGTAGAGACGGCATTAGCCCGCGCTTTGGCTGATGTCTCTGTCCCAAGTGAACCGTATCGTGTCGTGATCTCGGCGCGCCCACGCGATCGAGTCTGGAGCGTTCGCTTTGTACCCATGGACAGCGATCGCGCCTTTGAAGAACGCAATATCGCTTGGGAATAAAGCAGATCTGATCCCCTCATAACGCGGATTCCATGCTATCATCAGGGCGGTTTACAGCAAGGAGTCGCCCGCATGGCCAACACCCGCTCTATCCTGATCCTGGTCGCAATCGTGATCGCGCTGATGGTGATCAATGTGATCGCCTCATATCAATTTCTGACCGCACCACACCCCGGCATGAACGATTTTTTGACCACTTGGGAAGGGGCGCGCTCTTATTGGATCGATGGCCTTAGCCCCTATAGCGAACAGGCGAGTCGCAACATTCAGACGCGGATCTACGGTCGTCCGGCGATCGGTGACGAGTTCCCGAATCATTTTGCCTATCCATTTCATCTGGTGCTGGTATTAGCGCCCTTGGTGGTATTCTCATATCCGTGGGCATCGGCGATCTGGCTGGTGTTGATGGAAGCGGCGTTGATCGGCGCGTTGATCCTATGGTTAGATCTGATGCGTTGGCGCGTGCGTCCGTTGATGTTATTGCTGTTGATCTTGTTTACCCTGTTTTTTTATCCGGCGGCACGCGGCTTGCTGTTAGGGCAAGTGAGCCATGCCGTGTTTTTTCTGCATATTTTGGCCTTGTGGCTCTTAGCTTATCGACGCGATGCTGGAGCCGGCATGATCCTAGCGATCGCCACGTTTAAACCACAATTGAGTCTCTTGTTGATCCCACTCTTACTCGTTTGGGCGTTGCGTGAACGCCGTTGGCGGTTGATCGTCTCGTTTGCGGTGGGCGGAGTGGTGATCTTGATCATGACGTTGATCGCGCAACCTGATTGGATCAGCGGTTGGCTCTATCAATTGCAATTATACCCGTCCTATACCGACATCGCCTCGCCACTGAACACGATCGCGATCACGTTCGGTTGGGGCGCATGGTTTGAGTTGATCGGCACGGTGATCCTTGCGGGCGGGCTATTATGGGCGGCGTATCGCTTGATCATCAGGCAAAAGCGTGAGTCGTTTTGGTGGGTGATCGCGCTCACCACCGTGATCACCCATTTGATCTTGGTTCGCACCGCTACCCCGCATTATGTCTATTTCTTGCTCCCGATCTTGTTTACCTTTCATAGCCTCGTGCGGCGCGATCGGCGGCGCGGAATCTGGCTGATTTTAGGGCTGATGCTGCTGTTGATCATCTTGCCGTGGGTGCATTTCGCGCAAACGGTGGACGGAAGTGTGGAGAGCGCAGCGGTGTATGTGCCGCTTCCGTTGGTGACATTAGCGCTGTTGATCGTCACCCGTCCATGGTATGAACACGACCTAAAATTGCGTTCGCCGTATGGTGAGGACTCCCATGTCACGGCGTGAAGGCTTGATCGTGATCATGTTGGCCTTGATCGGATCGGCGATCATCATATGGCCGGTGACACGCCCCACCTATACCGACTCGTTTTATCACTACAACGCGGCCGAACGTCTGGCTACCGGGCAAGGACTCACCGATACCTACTTGTGGACGTATGTCGGGCAACCTGAACCGACCGAGACTCCGGTTTTAGTCACCCCGTCGCATCTCTATTGGATGCCGCTCACCTCGATTCTGTCGGGCGTGAGCATGGCCATCTTGGGCGTGGAGTATCGTCATGCTCAACTCCCGTTGATCTTCTGTTTAGCGGGTGCGATCGGCATCGCGTATCACTTGGGTTGGCGCTTAGGGGGAACGCGCCGTCATGCGATCTTGGCCGCGTGGTTGACCTTGTTTAACGCCTTTTTTGTGCCATTTTGGGGCGAGATCGATACCTTTGCCCCTTATGCCTTATTTGGATCGGGGTGTTTGTTAGCATTAGGCTATGGACTCGAACGGCGATCGGTCGTGTGGTTTGCCATGGCCGGAGTCGCGGCCGGTTTAGGTCATCTCACCCGCGCCGACGGGCTGTTATTGTTTTTGGTGGGCGTGATGCTGTTGTTTAATCCATGGTGGTATATGCCGAATACCGCGTTACGAGTGCCACCACAAACGCGCATCACCCTCTTGATCGTCTTCACCGTCGCTTATTTAGCGATCACCGGGCTTTGGTTTGCACGCATGATCGCGATCACCGGATCGCCGTTGCCGATCGGTGGGTTACAGGCGATCTGGTTCACCACCTATAACGACTTGTTTCGGTATCCACCCGATAGCCAAGCGACCGAATTTTTCGCCCATGGGATCGGCTTGCTGATCGAAACGCGCTGGACGGCGATCACCCAAGGCCTGCAAACTTTTATGGCCGTGGAAGGCTTGATCGTGATCGCGCCGTTGATGTTGATCGGGTTATGGCGCAAGCGGGGCTTATTTTTGGCCCCGATGATCTTGTTTACCGTGGGCATTCACCTCGCGATGACCTTGGTTTTTGCGTTTCCAGGATGGCGCGGCGGGTTGTTTCATGCCGTGTCTGCGTTGATCCCGTTTTGGATGGCGTTGGGCGCAGTAGGATTAGATGCGGCGGTAGATTGGATCGCGGCGCGCCGACGGCATTGGCGGCCGCGCACGGCGAAATGGGTGTTTTCGCTTGGGATTTTGGTATTTGGCCTGGTTTTTTCGTTGAGCGCGATCCGACCGTCCCCAAGTCTAACGCGCCCCTTTCCCTATGATTATTTGTTAGAGGTGCTACCGCCGGATGCTCGCGTGATGATCAACGATCCGGCCCAACTGTATTATTTTACCCGCATCGGCGGCGCGGTTTACCCGAATGAAGATCCCCAAGTGATCGCGGCGATCGCGGCGCATTATGGACTCACCCATGTGATCTTAGAAGGGGTGAATCAAGATGAGGACGGCAGATCATGGAGCGGCGCGCTCCCAGAACGCTTACAACCGCTGTTGATCCGCGCCCCCAACTTCATGACCTTGATCGATCAGCGTGACGGGGTGTTGATCTATCAGATTATCCTTCCGCCGCCTTAAACAGCGCCCGTAATGGTTCTGATTCAGAGCGTGCTGCTTGCAATAGGGCGACCTGTTCACTTAAATATTCAACTTGCAGCTTTGCCTCCACCAATTGAATCCGAAGATACTGGACTTCGCTCTCCGCCGCGGCCACTTGGGCCAAGGCCGCTTGTAGGCGATGCTCCAATTGTTCGGCCCGTTCTAAGGTATGGCGGGCCAGATCGCTCAACAATTCGCGGGCCTTGGCTTCAGATTGCACTTGCGCTTGACGCACCTTCAGATAGGTGAAACCGGGTCCAACGATCAAAAACGCCACAATCAGACCCACCAACCCGTACTGCTCTAAGGTTTGTTGCAAAATTTGTGCTTCCATTTTGTCCCTCTCAACTGTTTATCCCTTGATCATAGCACAGATGTTCGGGAAAAATCGTAACAAATGTCTCGTTTTAGCGCTCCCATAAACGGATGCTACGGGCGCGCCCGATCTCGCGGCTAATGCGTCCTTGTGCCTCTAGACAATCTAAGCTACGGGTGACAGTCGAGGTACTCATGTAACAACCTCTGGCGATCTCGCGTAAGTTGGGCGCATAGCCATGCTCATCTATAAACCGTTTTAAAAACGCATAAACCGACTCCACTGTCGCATTTTGCTGATATTGGTGACACATTGATCAAAAAAGGCAGCGTTCATACCGCCTTACTACCCCTTTCTGCCAGATGTAACAATTTACAAACGTGATTGTAGCATGTTTCAGAACAAATTTTCTATGATAGTGTCGTTTTAATACGATTAGAAAATGGTTTCAAACCCTTGAATCTTATCCCAACATCCACCTATCACAGGCTTAGGCTTTGTTTATCCAAGTCTTAAGACATTTGTTATAGCATTAAGCGTACACAGACAAAGGACAAAACCATGGTCAATTTTTACCAATTGGATACGACGGAAAGTTTAAAGCAATTGCAGTCCGATCCCCACCAAGGGCTTAGCGCTTCTGTGGCCCAACAGCGCCTCACCGAATACGGACGTAATGAATTGCCACGCGGAGAGCGACATCAACTGCTCAAGTTGATCATCAGTCAATTTAAAAACATCATGGTGATCATCTTGATCTTGGCCGCGCTCATCTCCGCGTTGGTGGGTGATCCCAAAGATGTGATCGTGATCTTGGTGATCGTGGTGTTAAACGCGGCGCTTGGCACCTATCAGGAATATCGGGCGGAACAGGCGTTGGCTGCGTTAAGCGCAATGCAAGTGCCACAAGTGCGCGTGCGACGTGACGGTGAGGTGCGACAGGTGAGCGCGGAGCAACTCGTCCCCGGTGATCTGGTCTTGTTACAAGAAGGCGATCGCATCCCCGCCGACGGGCGTTTGATCTTGATTAAAAATTTGCAGATCGAAGAGGCCGCGCTCACCGGGGAATCACATCCGGTCGAAAAAACCTTACCCGCGATCGATCGCGAAGTGGGGATCGGCGATCGGAAAAACATGGCGTTCATGGGAACCTCGGTGAACTATGGACGCGGGGAAATGGTGGTGACGGCCACCGGACTTAAGACCGAATTAGGCAAGATCGCCACGCTATTGATGAACGTAGAGGACGCAAAAACGCCGCTTCAAGTGCAACTGGATCGCCTAAGTTGGATCTTGGTGCAAGGCGCGGTGGTGATCGTGATCGTGGTGTTCATCGCGGGCTTGTTGCGCGGTTTGGCCTTAAGCGAGATGCTGATCACCGCGATCAGCTTGGCGGTTGCGGCCGTACCGGAAGGCTTGCCCGCGATCATCACGGTGAGTTTATCGTTAGGCGCGGGGCGTATGGTGCGGCGGGCCGCGTTGATCCGACGTTTGCCGGCCGTCGAAACTTTAGGATCGGTCACGGTGATCTGTTCGGATAAAACCGGCACGCTCACCAAAAACGAGATGACCGCCACCACCTTAGCCTTACCGGGGTTGGATGATGTCAGCATCACCGGAATCGGCTATCAACCGGACGGGCGCTTTGTCTCGCATGGACAAGACCTTGATCCGCGCCGTGATTCCTCATTAGGACGATTTTTGCGGGCCATGGCGCTTTCCACCGATGCCTATTTAGAACGCGATCCGAACACCGGGGCGTATCAAGTGGTCGGGGATACCACCGAAGGCGCGCTCTTGGTGGCCGCGCAAAAGGTGGGCTGGACGCGAGAAGAATTGGAACAAGATCTGCCGCGTGTGGCCGAATTGCCGTTTAGCAGTGAGCGCAAAGCGATGACCACGATCCACCAAGTGCGCGATCAAGAGTCGATCGATCTGTTTGACGGTGCGACCTTGATCGCGCTCACCAAAGGCGCGCCGGACAAGTTGATCGGATGGGCCAGCTGTGAGCAGACTCCCGACGGGGCGCGCCCGTTGAGTGAGGAGCGTCGTCAATTGTGGCAAACGCAAGTTGATCAGATGGCCGCGCGTGGGTTACGGGTGTTGGGTGTGGCCTATCGCCCCTTAACGCAAGTGCCGGATCCAGTGACTCCAGAGATCGAACGCGAATTACATCTCTTGGGGCTGATCGGCATTCTTGATCCGGCCCGACCCGAGGCCAAAGCAGCTGTGACCACCGCTAAAAACGCGGGCATCCGTCCGATCATGATCACCGGGGATCATGCGTTGACCGCCGAAGCGATCGCCTGTGACTTGGGGATCATTGAACGCGGCACGAGAGCGATCACGGGTGCGGAATTGGAAAAAATGGATGAAGCGGGTTTGCAAGCGGCGTTAAAGCGCACTTCGGCCTTTGCGCGGGTGTCACCAGAGCATAAATTACGCTTGGTGAAGGCGCTGCAAAATCAAGGGGAGATCGTGGCCATGACCGGGGACGGGGTGAACGATGCACCCGCGCTCAAACAAGCGGACATCGGAGTCGCCATGGGGATCACCGGAACAGAGGTGAGCAAAGGCGCGGCCGATATGGTGTTATTGGATGACAATTTCGCCACGATCGTCGCCGCGGTGGAAGAAGGCCGCACGATCTACGACAACATCCGGAAGTTTGTGCGTTATTTGTTGAGTTCCAACATCGGCGAGATCATCGTGATGTTTATCGCGATCGTGATCGGGATGCCGCTGCCGTTGTTAGCGACGCAAATCTTATGGGTGAACTTGGTGACCGACGGATTACCCGCGATCGCGTTGGGTTTTGAAGCGTCGGAAAAAGGTGTGATGCGTCGCAAACCGCGTCCGAAAGGCGAGAGTATTTTCGCGCATGGGTTGGCCCGTCAAATTGTATTTTTAGCGGTGGTCTTAGGTTTGACCACCTTGGCCGGCTTCTACTATGGCCATGTGGCGCACGGACTCGATCCGTTTAGCCCGACGCTAGGGTTAGAGCGTCAATCCAGCGCCGAATTAGCCCGGTTTGTCGAAAGGGACGCGATTCCGGCCGACTGGGATACTTTAAGCACCGAACAGCGCATCGCCTTATTGACTGAGGTGCATGGGAGCGGCGCGCACGCGGAAAATGAGATCCTCGCACAAGCGGAGCGGATTCCGCGCACGATCGCCTTTACCGTGTTAGCGTTTGGGCAGATGTTCCATGTGGCGGGCATTCATGCGGGCGATCGCGAGTCATTTTTCCGTGGGTGGTTCAAGAAAAACCCGTGGCTGTTTTGGGCGATCTTGTCTACGTTTGTCTTGCAACTCATGGTGATCTACTTGCCATTTTTCCAAGCGGTGTTCGAGACTTATCCGATCGGGTTAAGCGAATTGTTGGTGAGTACCGCGCTTGCGTCTCTGATGCTGATCGCCACCGAGATCGATAAGCTCTTGATCCGGTGGTTGAAGTTGCCTTCGCCGTCGGTGGATGAGGGGTAAAGCGATCCAGTTGGGCGCGGTCATCAATGATTTGGCCGCGCCCTAAACGATCTATTTCTTTTTGCTCTTACTCTTGGAAATCACGATCGGGGTATTTAAAACCGCTGAAGCTGTAGCTGTGGCCTTGTCACCTGTAATTTCAGGAACAATGGGAAGGGCTTCGGTCATCGTCACATCGGTTGCGTTCACCACAGGTGGAACAGCAAAAGCATACATTCCATAAACGGGTAAGTGATCGCTGACACCGCGGGCTGTTTTTGAGGTAGTGCTTAACAATTGCACGGTATCAACCACACCTGTAAAGTTTCTATTAAACGTGCCTCCTTTGGTTGGGGAATAAGCATATTCGTAAAACCGTTGCCCTTGCGGTAACAATCCGTAGCTAAAGATGTTGTCATAAGGGGGTGTTTTTTCCACATAGTCAAGCGACTCATCAGTATTACCCTTCAATGTTGTTCCGTAAACTTCAGGATTGAGATAGATTCCCTTTGCCTCTCCCGCTCCAAGACTAAATCCAACATCCAAGTTGTCAGCAAAATCTAGTTTGTTGATGTGTTGAAAGGTTTGTGTGCTGGCGGTAAAACCCGCCTGTAATACCAATCCATAGGCTTCGGATTCAAAATAAGCCTCGGCCGTTTTATGTCGGATCTGAAGCAACTTGTAACCGCGATACTGGGATAGATTAGGGAGTTCGGGATCAAGCGGTTGATCAATGGGAGATGAGTTATCGCGTCCGGTTTTCGGGGATTCACCAATATATTTGATGATTTTACGGGCGTAATATTGGGCAAAACCCGTATATTTCACGTTAAAATCACCACTGAACAAGACATACTCATGATTTTGATTCAAAATATATTGTGAGACCGAATTGATCGCTCTTGACGGCAATTGACCAGGGTTAGGCGCGTGCCAAGCGTAGATATGAATTTGTTCATTCCCTACACCCTCAAACTGAAACGTAAACTGAATGTGTACAGGTAAACGGAACGGATAAATCGTTTGGGGAAGTGCGTTATCATTCACAATTTCATATTGAATATTTAAAAACTCTAAAGTTTTAGGCGTGTTGGTATAGACTTTATAACCGATAATATACCGCTCATTAGCGCCTGCATGTCCGGTTTCAGCGCTTAAGACTAAGTGCCAAGTAAAATCAACAAGCCCTACGTTAATCGCGGTTTGAAGTTGGTTGAGCGCATTCGTGGCGGCGGTCGCATCACTGACCACTTCTAGGATCACAAAAATGTCGGGTGAACAGGTGGTAATCACCCGTGCAACCCGTGTCATAAACTGACTGTCTCTTTTGTCAGTCCCAAAAGTACGAATATTCCAACACATAAACGAAAAGCGGGTGGCTGACGCTACAGGCATGATAGGGACAGGCGCTGGTGTGATCACATTTCCACCGCGTTGATATAATCCCAACGAATTTTCCCGTAGTGCGCCTGTGACTAAAATTTGTCTTGGGTTGGCAAGGGCATCTGCTCGTAACGCTTTTCGGCTTTTTTTACGTTCTTTCGCCACACGTTTTGTTTCCGCTTCATTAATTACCGCAGTTTCATCAAGCTTTGCTTCATCGCGGGTACGGAATCCGAGAACCACAATTTTCCCTCCGTTTGACAGGCTTTAAATCAAAATAGGGGTGGGGCCTTTGCTAAACCCCACCTTATTTAATCTGGCATCTAATCCTAAGTCGTGCCGTTTTGCGAGTTTTCTTCTTCACCCTCAACGTACAAGTAATTGCTACTGGTACTGGTCGGAGGGGTACGGAAAATTTGAGCATAGAGCGCCGCTTTTTGTGCGTCACCACTATTGATGATCTCTAACGCCAATTGCAAGCGATCGTTTTCCAACGTCTGCAAGCGGATCGCCTGTTCTTGTAAGCCTTGCGAATAGGTGTCTAAGGCGTTATTTGCACCCAATTCCGTGTCCACCACGACATTATCCGTCCGCATGATCAATTGTTGATGATTCATGATGATCCCCGGAATTTTGAACATATTGGTCGTCGTCCAAAAGTAGGAGAGCAGGTTATTGTTGATATAGTAGTTGGACTCGCTGATCGTGTTGAGCATCTCTTGGGCCGTGGACGATCCCTCACCCGAATTACTGTTATCAGAGTCGGTGTGCGCGGCGATAAACTTGGGTTCTTGCAGGATAAACCCCTGTTGCAATTGACCCACCGAAAGCTGTTGAATATTCTTGATCTCCGCCAACATCGCGGTTTTGACCCCTAACTTGATCTCGGCATCATCGATCAACACCAGATCCAACAGATCATCCAATTCTTGCAACGGGTAGCGCATCGACATGCCCGGCCGATCGTCATAATAGCCTACCCGCACATTGGTGAGATGCAAAAACACATCGATCGCTTGGTTCAATTGCCGGAACATAAAGTTGAGCGTGCGACTCACGTTGATATTCGACACCGTGCGGACGATATTGGTCTCTTGGCCTTCTTCATCGCTGATCATGGTGTTGGTTTCGACGTTGACATCGCGCTTAGAGGACTTGTCGATCGCATGTTTGCCGATCGCGCTACTCATATTGCGAATGTTTTCTTTGCGGCCCGCGTTGCCACTCACGCTTCCGTTGACATCGGTCTTAACATGACCCGTCCCCCACCGTTGAGTCAGCGAGACATCCGCGTTGAGTGTGCCGGAAATGTCCAAGTTGGTATCGGTCGATTGTTCGTTTTGCAGGGTCTGTTCAAACGAATTGGACGCTTCATCTGAATAGGAGTCGAAGATCGAGGAGGTTTCCTCAATCGAAGTCTCGGTATTGCGATAAGACGTGGTGGTGATCTGGGTGGTTTCGCCCGGCATGAGCGTCAACACGCGCACCACTTTGCCTTCCCCCATTGCGCCGTAGTACGAGGTGATGTGATATTCTTCCTCAATAAACAAGATCGGCAAGGGTTTCGCGGTGATCGGCAAAAATTCGGCGATCATCTGACCCGAGTTGATCGTGTGCAGGCTCAAACGTAAGCCCGCTAACCAATTGCCGAGGAAGATCTCTTGGGAGATCTGTTCAATCGCTTCTTTGGCCTGTTCATGTTGTTCAAGCGTTTGAAAGCCGAAGATTTGTGGGAATACGATCGGGTCAAAGAATCCGGTTTGTTGCGCTTGCTCAAAGGCCGTTAGCACCGTGAGCGCGGGCAGTGCCGGATAATTGAGCGCCGCACCCGGGATCATCGTACTCGGATTGTTCATCACTGTGTTTAACGATTGACTCGGATAGTAATTATGCGAATCCGTGGCGGCATACACGTTCGCGGTGGACGGGATCTGATTTTGTCCACTTTGGCTCACGTTGACGGGCGATTGCGCCAAGCGGATCACTTGGTTATTTTCCCAACTGACTCCCGAACCGATCACGCCGTTATTGCCGTTATTGGTCGCATCGCTTAGTGTGTTTTGGGTGGGGTAATTGGCGCATGTCCAATAAACTTTAAGATTACTGCTATAGGGTGCGCTCAAACGCCCGTCCATATCGGCTTGAATGTTGCTTTGATTACGGGCAATGTTCCATACCTGAATATCGCTTAAATCGCCGATAAATTGTTTGGCTTGATCTGCTTGCGTGGTGAAACTGCCGAAGCGGATCGGGCTGCTGGGGTCAAATGAGGTATTGCTGATCGTGGCGGTTTGATTAATGGTGCTGCCGTTGGTCAAGACGACGGGTTGACCGTCAAGAAACAGGTGGAAAAGGGTGCTGGTGGAAGAGATCGCGAAGGTGATCGCCAAGGAATGCCAGAGGCCATCGGCAATGCGGGCGGTACTGGTGACGGTATTCGAGACATTAAAGGTTGACCCGTCATTACTAATCGTGCCGATGTTGAATTGCAAGGCGGAGGCATTCGATAAGGAAAAGGCTAATTTACTTGGTTTGCTATAACCCATCGCGTCGTTATAGTGAAGGATCTTGGCCGTGCTATCAGTGGCACTATCCACCCGAATCCAGAATTCAAAGGTGATGCCCGTGACGGATGTACCCAGATTAGGTTGAAGGCACTGCACATAGCTATTCGGCTGCCGTGAAAACACGAGGTTTCCGGTCATGTTGTTTAAGTTGAGAATGGAAACCGTATCGACATGGAGCGCGCCGTAACGTGCGGTTGCATCCCAAACTATGGTGCTGTTACTAGAGCGGAAAAATGTCCCGGTGTTGTTATGGCCGGAATTGTCTAACATAGTCGGGGTTGAACCGTCATCATAGCTGGCTGACCAGTACAGATAGAGGCCATCGCTTTGATCCAATTGGCTTTTCCCAGCCTGTAAGACCGTTTGCTGTAAGGAGCGGGCATAATTCCAGATCCGTGCGTACCCGATCTCCCCTTTAAATTGGTGACTGCTGCTTTGTCCCTGATTGCCAAAACTCAGATTAAAGCTACTGGTAAACGAATAGGTCAACGTCCAACTGTTACTAATCGGCAAGGATTCAGCGTCAAAATAGACCCGCATCGGTTCATTCATTTGGAAAGCGACCGCCAGATGATGCCAGACGTTATCGGTTAAATTCGGGGTCGTCACCGTCGCTGTCGCAGATTGTGCGCCGCTAATGAGAACGGATAATTGGTTATTGCTCGTGATCTGAACTTGGATCGTCGTCGTATTGTTATTGCTAGTGGCGGTCGTGTTAAATAAAGTTGCATTGCTCTGTTGTGAGCCATTCGCCCGAAACCAAAATTCCACGGTGAAGGCGCTGACGGTGGTGGTATTGCTGATTGTGGCGTTGGTGTTAAAAATATAGGTGTAATTGCTGGAAAATTGCATCGTACCGACTAAATTGTTTTGATCAAAGGTGTTGATATAAGGCGATCCGGCCCCTTCATAAAAGTATTGGAAATAATTGGGTGGGAAGTTGAATAAGGTGTTCACATAACCGGAAATATTATTGGTAGCGGGCAGAGTCGCACTTAAAGTGGGTGAGGTCATACGATGTCCTTAGATGAAGTGGGAGGTCAATTCTTGAAAGTGAGTATAACCTCTTTCTTAAACTTTGTGCTACTGAAATTTACGTATTTCAGATTTCGATTTTGTAATCTCCGTCAGAAAAATATCGCACCACTCTGTACCTTCAGAAATGTCCCCCACCCATGGAGACACCCCACCCCATCCCCCTCGGGCCAGTTCCCCCCCCATGCTTGGGTGAGAGTTAGGGTGGGGTTGTACGCCAGAAACTTTCCTGTACCTACTGCCAAATTCCGTTGCATCCGCCTCTTGCCCGCGTTATACTAGAACACTTGTCTAGCAACCCTACAGGTCGGCGATCATGACGCTTTCCGCAAAACACAAGGCGATCAAAACCTTCTATGAGACGCGCCAAGCGATCCAACATCACCGCGTCACCAATGAACCAATGAACTGGGACTCCGTGAACCCTTCAAAACGCTGTTATCCGACGCGGCTCGGATCTTTGACCTTGAGCTGTTGATCGAACAATCGCATCGACTCGATCAACGGCTAATTCGATTCGACGGCGTGATCCGCGATCAGTTCCGGCGCGATCGCGGCTACTGGGAAGCAAAAGATCAAGACGACAAGCTAGAAGATGAGATCGCGAAAAAATTTGCGGCGGGTTATCCGAATCGCAACATCCTATTTGAGGATAGCCAGCAAGCGATCCTCTATCAACACGGAGAGCGCGTCGGAGTCTACGATCTGAATCAACCGGATCAAGTGGCACGGTTACTCAACACCTTTTTCAGCTACACCGAACCGATGATCGAAAAGTTTGATCATGCGGTGGATCGCTTTCGGAGTG
>JALOOG010000116.1 GCA_025454525.1 Anaerolineae bacterium
CGCTTGCATCGCGGCCAGATCCGCGTCACACACCGCCGACTCCGCTTGCGCGCAGGTTTGCGTGAGTTCCGCTAACCGCGCATCCGTCGGATTCGGCACGATGAATTGCAACCCCGCGAAAGGGGTATTTGCACTTTGACCCTGTGGAATCGCCGTCCCGATCACGATCCGCCCACCGAATGGACTCACGCCAAATTCTCTAATTCGGGTATCTGCCTGAAACTCTGCCGTCACTGTTCCCGTGCTGATTTCCCAAATGGTAATCCAACTTGGCCAATTTAAGATCCCTGCATCGCTGGTCGCACCATATAAAAATTGTTCATCCTGACTCCAAATTAATCCCCAAACTGAGAAAAACTCGCGAGTATCTTTCATTTCAACTTGTGTAATGAACGTCACCGCTTGTGTTTCAACATCAATAATCCAAATTTCGCCAAACCATGTTCCCACCGCGATCTTATTTCCAGATGGACTCCACACCATGGTTCCAATCGGTTGATTTGCTGTGATCGTTTCGCCGATAGCTTGAGTTAGTGTGTCCCATTCCGCGTAGGCATAAACCGAAGTTCTAAAGTTAGAAGGGTTACTAAAATCCAAGATACGTGCATCCTGTGTGTTCGCTACTATTAATGTAAATTCGGTTGGACTCCATTGTGCAAAAGAGGATGTCCCAGTAATTGCCTGAAAGATGCGTGTATAAGTCACCGTTTCCCAAATTTGAGTTGCAACTCCGCCTAGCCCATTTGTGACCAAATAAGCATCTGTATAACTCCAATCTACATTGGAAACACCACCAGATACCCCCATCGTTTCACTAACGCCGTGATCAAGCCGCGCAAGTTCTTGCGTTATAGTCTCATTCATAATTTGCCAAATGGAGACTTGCCCATTGTCTAAACCAACTGCGAAACGTTGACCATCGCGACTCCAACTCACCGTGTTAATATTGGTCAAAACTTCAGGCGCTAGTGATTGTGTTTGTCCTGTGATCGCATTGATCATTTCTAATTGACCATTCTTGATAGATGCGATAAGCGAACCATCTGGACTCCAACGGACGAAAGTACGGGGTATGGGTGTAGATTGTGCAAAGATCGATAGGGTGATACTGGTGAATACGATTAAAGCAATGAATTTGTTTAACCTCAACATGGTAGACTCCCTTGTGACGGAAACCAAGAACGATCTTTACCCATCAAACACATTACATTTTCCATAGGGAAAGTATCGACAATCCCATGATCAGATTTTGTGACCGCCTTGCCCAAGACACGCTCTGGTAAGATCATGCGTCGTGTGTTGAAGGCCCGCGCACAAGGTCTACCCGAAGGGGATCTCAGCACCATTCAGTTTCGGCGCGGATCGTATCATGCTACTGCCCTAACGCCGCTTGCATCGCAGCCAGATCCGCATCACACACCGCTGACTCCGCTTGCGCGCAGGTTTGCGTGAGTTCCGCTAACCGCGCATCCGTCGGATTCGGCACGATGAATTGTAATCCCGCGAACGGCGCATTGACACTTTGACCTTGTGGCAGCGCCGTCCCGATCACGATCCGCCCACCGAATGGACTCACGCCAATTTTGGCAACTATCACATCAACCTCGCTAATATCTTCTGATGTACCGGATAATAAATCCCATGCAACAATTTTTGTGTAATTGCGTTCAAGTTGACCACCGACAAGTGACGCATAAAAACCAGAACCCTCTACATTCCATTCCAAATTAGAAAACATAAAAGGAAAACCATATGCAGTGGATTGATCGATAGCAGTAAATTGTTCTGCTGATGAAGTCTGAAGGTTAATTGTCCAAAGTCCTTGCATTACATCGGACACCATCAGTTTACGCCCATCCGGATACCATGACACCATCACAATTCTTTGCTCATTCGTGTAAACAGGCACAGGAGCCGTTACGTTGCTCCATTGTTGATAGGAAATGGTGGTCAACCCCGAAAGCTCAAGTTGATCAAGATCCAAAAGGCGAATTTCTGTAAAATTGTGAATGGCTAACAATGAATCGGAGACAGGACTCCATACTGCGCCACCCCAAGGATTGCCAGCACTGATTTTAAGTAGAGGTGTGAAAGTTTGAGCATCCCAAATTTGATGACTATCGTTCATCCAACCGACAGTTATCAGATAATTTCCATTTCTATTCCAAGCGATCATTTCAACACCGCGTTGTTCATTATCTATAACAGTCCCACGTCCATGGATAAGAGTAGCCAATAATTCACCTATTTGGTACTGGCCCTCTTGTTGTGTGATTTCCCAAACATAAGCATTACCATCGTTGGAACTGATCGCAAGTTGTATATTTTGCGGATGCCAAGCGATATGAGTAATGTCTGTGGAAATAAGTGTTGGAAGTTGCAATTGATTCCCACTCACCGCATCAATTACTTGTAATTCTCCTTGAAACAAGTACGCAATCAATGTGCCACTAGGACTCCAAACTGTATAAGATCTTTTTTCATCTGTTGCTTGTGAGCGCGTCAACATAGTGCTGATGAACAAAATGGTTATGACAATCAAACGATACATGATTGGTTATCTCCAATGCGGTCTATGAGCTTGCATGGTGCTTAATAGATTTTCCATTTTGTTAAAACGGAGTTGTCCAGGAAGATCTGGATCATAGATGGATAGATTTGAGATGTTTAACTCACAGATAACAGCCCGACTCCAATCAATGTTTTTAAATGTGCCTACATTAGGGTCAATTTTGTAATACACCCAATTTAAGAACATATCCGCCCCGCCTTCATTGATTTCAGCTTCAGTAAAGCCCGAAATGTTTAATGGGTTTTGTTGAAAGTCACAGACGGCACCATTTAGGTATCTTATAGCGGAGCTACCCCAGCCTCTGTCACCACGTCCCCACTCACTGCTGGTTTTGCCAAAGATGTGAGGCTCATAGGTACATCCGCATGGTGTACCTATGAGGGTCGAAAGCTACTGCGCTAACGCCGCTTGCATCGCGGCCAGATCCGCGTCACACACCGCCGACTCTGCTTGCGCGCAGGTTTGCGTGAGTTCCGCTAACCGCGCATCCGTCGGATTCGGCACGATGAATTGTAACCCCGCGAACGGCGCATTGACACTTTGACCTTGTGGCATCGCCGTCCCGATCACGATCCGCCCACCGAATGGACTCACCCCAAATTCCGCGATCGGTGCGTCGGTTGGATACACCGCTAACTCTGCCCCAGTCACTGCATCCCAGATGATAAATTGTGAGGGATTATTTGAGTCGATGGCAAGGCGGGTAACAGAGGTATACAACTCCGTTCGGGTCTCATTCCATTTCGCGTCCGTGATCAGGCTGCTACCGATAGCGTTTTCTTGATAACGGAGCTTGGCAAATGGCGTAACTGTTTCAGTGGTCAAATCGACCCGAAGCATTTGATCGGATGCAAAGATGATGATTAAATTTTGACCATCAGGTGACCAGTGGCTTGGCCAAGAAATCAAGTAAGTCACAATGTCAGCGTTAATGCGTTGGGTGTTGGTGTGAAAGGCATTATAATCCAACTCATTGGTAGTGAGTATGTTTAAGTCTAAAATCCGATAACCATCACCTGTATTGAAAACAAGCCGCGTATCATCATTGGGAAACCATAATCCTCTAGAGACAGAAGTATTATGAGCGCTTAATATACGGGTTTGAGTACTCATATCCCAAATTTGAGTGCGAAAGTTATCAGGATAACTTCCACCCGAACTTAACAACCGTATACCAGTGGGGCTCCACAAGACCTGCTCAACCCCAAAGGGATTATTGTCCAGATCTTTACCTAGACCATGAGTAAGTATCGTAATTATAGTAGGAGATGTTGTAACTTCAAGGATCACCATATCGCCTTGGTTTCGTCCAATGGCTAAGAGATTGTCTTGCGGATGCCAATCAACATCACGAACATCGCCATAAGTTTCGGTTAACGGCAGCGTTGATCCACTTATTGCGTCAAAGATCTGTAAATTTCCGTGTTGTACCCAAGCGATCCATTGTCCATCGGCGCTCCAAGAAGTAAGGATCGTGTCTAAGGGTTGGGCAAAACTGTCAAAACGGATGCTAGAGAGCAATGTTAATGTTAAAGCAAGCATTATCGTCAAATTACGCATCTGTAGCTCCTTGAGTTAAGGTGATGAAAGGGCTAAACGCTCCATTATTCACACAAATACTATCTCTACACCCTTGAACAATACCAATGATGCGGAGTCCAGTCTACAAACTCCATATCATGCTACTGCCCTAAAACCGCTAGATCTGCATTACACATTCCCAAGCCATTAAAGCTTATGCTTAGCTCCCGTTTTTCTTGACAATTCTCTAACATTTAACATGATGACAGATATTGAAATTTGTCATCACATATCACATACTTGAAATCAACATCAAAAGGAGCAACCATGCAAACACGAACCTTAAACCAAACCACTGTTAGCGCTATCGGCCTTGGCATGATGGGCATGTCCGATCTCTACGGCCCCTCCGATGAAGCGGAAAGTTTAGCAACTTTACACGCCGCTTTAGAGGCCGGCATCACCCTATTCGACACCGCCGATTTTTATGGTGTCGGCCACAATGAGTTATTATTGCGCGAAGCCCTACGGACGCATCCGCGTGAACAATTGATCATCAGCGTCAAATTTGGGGTACTCCGTGATCCATCCGGGGGCTGGTTAGGAGTCGATACCAGTCCACGCGCCATTAAAAATGCCCTAGCCTATTCACTCCGACGCTTAGGCACAGACTATATCGATATTTATCGCCCCGCCCGCCTTGATCCGAATGTGCCGATTGAGGACACCGTTGGCACGATCGCTGACCTGATCAAAGCCGGTTATGTCCGTCAAATCGGGTTATCAGAAGTCGGTACAGAGACCTTACGCCGCGCTCATCAAGTCCACCCGATCACCGATCTGCAAATCGAATACTCGTTAATTTCGCGGGGGATCGAAGCCTCAATTTTACCGACCACCCGCGAATTAGGCATTGGGATCACCGCTTACGGCGTTTTATCGCGCGGTTTGTTAAGCGGACATTGGACGGGTGATCGTCAATTGGCATTATCCGACTTTCGGCGCTATAGCCCGCGGTTTAGCGGAGATAACTTGACTCATAATTTGAACTTGGTAGACGCGCTTCGCACGATCGCCGAGTCGAAAGGTGTCACCGTCGCACAGATCACGATCGCCTGGGTCTTGGCACAAGGCATCGACATTGTGCCGTTGATCGGCGCTCGCCGTCGTGATCGTTTGCAAGAGGCCTTAGCCGCGCTTCCGATCACTCTAGATGCAACCGATCTCACCCTGATCGAACAGGCAATTCCACCTAGCGCCGCTGCGGGTGAACGTTATAATGCTCAAGCAATGGCCCAATTAGATAGTGAACGCGGATAACCGATGACCGACTCAACCCTAACTCCAGAGCGCATTCTTGAAGCGGCCGAAGAAGTCTTACGCCGCTATGGCCCCGATAAAACGACGGTGGTCGATGTGGCCCGTGCGTTAGGGGTGAGTCATGGCAGCGTGTATCGGCATTTTCCCAGTAAAGCCGCCTTACGTGATGCCGTCACCGAACGTTGGTTGTTAGGGGTATCATTACCCCTAGCGGCCGTCGCTAACGAGTCAATCTCACCGTTAACGCGATTACGCCATTGGTTTGATCTTTTAGTGACCACCAAGCGCCGTTGGTCACAACAAGACCCAGAATTATTTGCGACTTATCTCGCACTTGCCGCCGAATCGCGTGAAGTCGTTCGGGAGCATGTCACCACCCTAATCGCCCAATTAATCACGATTCTAAATGCGGGAGTCGCATCCGGTGTATTTTATACCGATGATGTTCCGACCACCGCCCGCGCCTTGTTTCATGCCACCGCTCGCTTTCATGATCCAGTACATGCTAATCACTGGGCCGACCCAGAGATCGACTCCGCTTATGAAGGTGTTTGGACGTTACTGGTACGTGCCTTACAACCAGATTAATCGACTCCACCTACGCGGTATAAGCAAATGCCCGTCGATTCGCTTACCTCGTATTTGCGGTTTCCATATCTCCCGCGAAATAAGCATAGATCGGCTCAGATCGCGCAAATAAACATCGGATGATCGTCCCCTCAAAGCCATTGTTTCAAAATATGTCGAGACGATCAAATCCGTTCCGAACTCACCCGTTGCCTACGGCAGTGACGGCAGCAACGACCCAAAAAAAATTCGGCGATAGCGGCAAGGCAGTTAGAGGGATCGTAAGATTACCCAAAGTCGAACCATCAATACCCATTGAAACTGCTTATTCATCCGATCCTCCTCATGGTGATCTCGGTCATCTAGCGTTGAGGATAGCACAAATGAGCGAAAAAGTCGTGACATTAGTGGCTAGTTGAAAAAATGGTAAGTCAGGTACGATGAGAGCATGTATAAAAAACGAGCGACCAACTAAACGACGAACAATTAAATGCGTTGGAACTTGCCATTCAGCGCAACCAATGCCATGAAGTGGTGAAGCGAGCGACCGCGATAAGCATGTTGCACTTGGGGTATGACCCTGAAGAAGTGGCACAAGTGCAACTGGTAGGGCGAACCACGATCAGTAATTGGTGGTTAAGATGGAATGCCAATGCGGTAGAAGGTCTGGCCAATCGCCCCAAAAGAGGTCGTCCGAGCAAAGGAACAACCGATGATTGGAAGCGGTTGGAGGCATTGCTCCAGACAGATCCGACGGGGTTGGGTGATCCGTTCACGATTTGAACAGTGGAACGCTTGCGTGAACAGCTCAATCAAGAAACGGGAGTGGCTTTGAGCGTAGGACGGTTGCGTTTGCAGATGCAAGCGCGGGGTGATGTTTGGCGTAGACCGAAACCCGTTTTAAAAGGGGAAGTGTCGACTTCGATGCGGGAGTCGGCGGCGGAATTTTTGGAGGAGCTAAAAAAAAGGCTTTTAGGGGAAACTTCGAGTGTCTCTACCTGGACGAAAGCAGTGTGAGCTTATACAGCTCGATCCGAGTATGTTGGCAATGGCATGGGCAGCAGCGTCGCATCCCGCACAGTCCCGACCGACCACAAGAGATATCTGTTTGGGTACTATAACTGGCGGATGGATCAAGGGGGGCAAGCCAAAAGCAGAAAAAATGCGAGTGAGTTGATTGACTTCTTAAGAGCATCGGTTAGTATGGGTGTACTCTGGGAAGCGTTTGTTGCTGGTTTTAGACAATATCCCCTTCATCACAGTCGTGAAGTCGGTGTATTTCCCAGTCTATGTGAGGCAGTCTACTAGTTGCCGCCTTACTGCCCTGAATTGAACCTGATTGAGCGTTTCTGGAAGCATTTAAAAGACGCATACTTTCTAATAAATTATTTCCTTCCATTGGACTGCTCTTATACAATTTAGAGCGTTTCCTTCAACAGCAAAACAACCTCAACTTCCTTAAGCGCTTTCGATTTGCCAAAAACTTTCAGTGGGGTACTAATGTCCACTTTTTTCTCATGATTCTCCGAATTGGACTTGGTGAAAGATGAAAGAAAATCACATCATGCCCGCGGGGGGCGTTTCAGCGCGATCGGGGATTTAAAAAACGGGTCAATTTTCGATTTAATCCGAACAATCATCACCGTTTTTGCGATTTCAAACGCCTTGCCCGCAAAAAATTGACCCCCGCGAAGGGATTGGTTTTTTACGGGTTCTCGCGGTATATTATCGGTGTGATGTGATTTGCTCTTTAGCGGGTGGTTGATCCTTACGGGGAATTGAAACCAATCATTATGGCATTGAAAGCATCTCTTTTTGTGTCTTTAGCAGGTGGTTGATCCTTACGAGGAATTGAAACAACTAGCGAATTTGGAACGGGCGACCAAACTGAACTTTAGCGGACGGTTGACTCCTACGGGGAATAGGGATTTTAGAGGGGATTAGGCAGTAAAAAGTGCGGACTCTAACCCCACCCTAGCCTCCATGCATGGAGAGTGAAATGGCTTGAAGTGGTGGAGGTGTCCGTCTGCATTTGTTGAGGTTGATACTTTCGGGGAAGTGAGAAAAAAATTGGCGCTTAGTTGCGCCAATTCGGGGGGTTATGCTGTAATCGCCAACGGATACCGACTGGATAGCCGATCATTTTGGCCAGATCCCCAACTAGACGGATCACGGGGATCATGAGGATCGCGGTGATCCATGCACGCCATGATCGATCGGATGCGGATCGCATCAGTACCGCTAAGCGTCGATATGGCCCGATAAGGTAGATTACCGCGCCGAAAGCCAAGATTACTCCGAAAATGGGATGCACAAACAGCGTTAAGATCAACAATGCGGGCAAGACGATTAGATAGGTCAAATAGCGGATCAAATGGCGCTTTCGCCATAGATCGGCTTTGCCATCCCCGCGGGCATACAAATAATACTGTTTGTAAAAGGCGCGTAATGACCCGCGTGGGCGGAATAAAACCACCGCTTGCGGTGCAAACCGGATATGTTGGATGCGATTTAAAACCCGGAGATCGAATACCAGATCTTCGCAATAGTCTAACCATTCGGGATAACCGCCGGCCGCTTGCCAAACAGACTTTAAAAACGCCACGCTCCGGCTACTGGGTAAAAATCCCGTGGGATTGATCTCATCCGCTAATGGTAATACAGTCGCTCCCATGGCTACTTCAAAGGGCGTTTGTGGATCGGCCCGAAAAAAGCCGCTCACCATTTCGATACGAGGATCGTCTTGAAAGGGTCGGATCAGATGTGCCAACCAATCTGGCCCAAAACGGACTCCGGCATCCGTGGCAACGATGATCCCATCTTGGGAGGCAGCGATGGCGAGGTTGCGTCCACGACTGATATTACACCCCGGTTCGATCAACACCTGTAACGGCAATTGCGCCTGATAGGTCTGTAAGATGGCAACCGTTTGATCCCGGCTGCCACCGTCCACGATGATGATCGCGTCTGGGCGATAAGTTTGGACGGAGAGCGATTGCATTAGATGATGGATGCTCTCGCCCTCATTTAAAACTGTGGCGATCACGGTGACTGGAGTCATTTACGCCCCATCAACTTGAAAAAATGGATCACGGTATCGATGCCCTTATGGAACATCTCAATCGTAAAATGTTCATCGGGGCCATGTGCGCCATCGGTATTGAGTCCGAATCCCATCAAGATCACGGGAAGGCCTAATTCGCGTTGGAAATTGGCAACGATGGGGATGCTACCCCCTTCCCGCATAAACACGGGTGGCTTCCCCCAACCTTGCGTATAGGCTTGGATCGCGGCCTGCATCACAGGCGTATGGCGATCGACAAAGGCCGCGTCCCCCGTGTGGAGTAAGCGCACCTCACTACGGACGGTGGGCGGGGTGATCTGGGCGACGTAATCGCGGACTAACTCATAAATGCGTTGGGGATCTTGATTGGCCACAAGACGACAACTGATCTTAGCCAAGGCCTTGGCCGGTAACACGGTTTTCGCGCCTTCCCCATAGAAACCGCTCACCATACCGTTTACCTCTAAGGTGGGTCGCGCTCCAACACGCTCCCGTAAGGTGTATTGTGCTTCTCCCCAAGGGTGATCGAGTCCAGTGGCTTTTGCCCAATCGTCCAACGCCCAATCGGTTTTTTTCAGTTCGGCGCGTTCTTCTTCGTCTAAGGTCAACACATCATCATAGAAACCGGGGACAGATACGCTCCCGTCAGGTTGATGTAAGGCGGTGATGATCTCGGCTAAAGCTTGGGCGGGGTTATGCACCGTGCCACCAAAAACACCACTATGCAGATCGGTTTGTGGGCCGTGAACGTGAATTTCCATGTAAGTGAGGCCGCGCAATGCGTACACAATGGACGGTTGATCCACGGCAAGGATAGCGGTATCGGAGATCACACAGACATCCGCTTTTAGGCGATCCTGATTGGCGCTGACAAATGCACCCAAGTTTAAAGAGGAAACTTCTTCTTCCCCTTCGATCAACAATTTGATATTGACCGGAAGTGTCCCTTCAGTTTGTAAGAGGGATTCGATCGCTTTCAGGTGAACAAAGGTTTGGCCTTTGTCGTCGGTTGATCCGCGTGCGTAGATCTTGCCGTCACGTTCGATCGGATCAAAGGGATCATGCGT
Source organism: Anaerolineae bacterium (assembly GCA_025454525.1). Taxonomy (GTDB): domain Bacteria; phylum Chloroflexota; class Anaerolineae; order Aggregatilineales; family Phototrophicaceae; genus JALOOG01. The sequence continues at coordinate 10,112 of JALOOG010000116.1, forward strand.
CCAACCGTCGATCATTTCGGCGGGTTGGACATCGTAATGACCATAGATCAAGATCGTTGGGGCGGTCTCGCCTGCGCCCAACCATTCGCCATAGACGATCGGATGGCCGGGGGTGTGGATCACCTCTGCGGATTCAAAACCGATGCGTAACATCTCGGTTTTAAGCCACTCCGCGGCACGGCGGACATCTCCGGCATGTTGTGGGGAGGTGCTAACGCTGGGAATCCGTAAGAGTTGATGCAACTGTTGACGGAATTCATCGCGATGTTGTTGAGCATATTCATGGGCCTTACTCATCTGTCCCTCGCTTGTGTTGGTGATCATGATAATATCCATTATAACAGGGTGAAGCGCTAAAAATCGTCTATAATGACAATAGGAATCCATCCAATCATCCTAAAGGTTTATTATGTCTGATCAACAGCCCCCAGCACAGAACTTGAGTCCACAACATCTCCTCACCCTGTACGAGATCACTGGCGTGATGAACGCTAGTTTGGAATTTGATCAAGCGTTAGACAATATCATCGAGTCGGTGATGAAAGTCACCAAGGCGCAACGTGGCTTTTTGATGATCGCCGATGAGACTCAAGAAGAATTGCGAGTCTTGGTAGCGCGGGGTATGGACGGTAAAACGATCGAAGAAGAAGGGTATAGCACCACGATCGTAAAGCAAGTGGTCGCTACACAACAACCGTTATTGACCAATAACGCGCAATTCGATACCCGTTATCAGGCCGGACAAAGCATCATCATGCGCGGTTTACGGGCGATCTTATGCGCGCCGATGGCCACAAAAGGGCGTTTGGTGGGTGTGTTATACGTGGATACTTCGATGCGTTCAGGGAATTTTAGTCAAGCGGATCGGGATCTTTTGAGCGCGGTTGCGGGTCAAGCGGCGATTGCGTTAGAAAATGCCCGGTTATACACGGTCGCGGTTGAAAAAGGGCGCTTAGAACGTGAGTTACAAATGGCGCGTGAGATCCAAGAGAGTTTGTTACCGCGTCAAATGCCGCAAGTGGCCCATTATCAAGTGGCGGCAAGGTGGGAATCAGCGCGAGAAGTGGCAGGTGATTTTTATGATGCGTTTGAGCTGGGTGAGGATCGTTTCGGGGTGGTGATCGCGGATGTCTCGGATAAAGGTGCGCCGGCGGCGTTGTTTATGGCCGTGGCACGCACGATGATCCGCGCACATTCTTTCGCGGGCTTATCGGCGATCGATACGGTGAGTCGGACAAATGATTTGATCTTAGATGATGCGGATAGTGGGATGTTTGTGACGGTGTATCACAGCGTCTTTGAATCGAATGGGCGTAGTGTGCATGTCAACGCGGGCCATAATCCACCGATCTACTATCGGGCAAAAGCCAAAGAATTGTTTTTTATGTCACGCGGTGGTCGAGCGGTCGGTTGGTTTCCAGAAAATCCTTTACATCAAACCGATATGCAGCTTGAACCGGGGGATCTGCTGGTGTACTACACCGATGGGGTTACTGAAGCCCAAAGTACCAAAGGCGAATTTTTTGGTGAAGATCGGTTAGCGGAAATTATTCAGCGGTGTGTGGATTATAGCCCTCAAGCGTTGATTGATGAGATCGTGAAAGCGGTTGATCTGTTTGCGAAGGGAATGCCACCGTTTGACGATCAAACTTTAGTTATCGTGCGTTATACCGGATGAGTGTGAAAGGTGAAGATCTTGAATGTGATTTCACGGGTACTGGGTTCGGTTTTAGGGTTATTGGCGATCGCTTTTCTAACGGTGTTGCTGATCGCGCCGCGATCTGTGGCGGATGCGTTGTTGCGCCTAGAAGATGTGTTGTTGATCGTGCGGGTGGGGATCGTGTTGGTGTTGTATGTGTTGGCGTTGTTGTATTTGTACACCCGCTTACGGTTTACACCTCGCGCTAATTCGGATATGTTGCATGTGCGAACTTCGGGTGCGATCGCATCGCTGACGGTGGATTCTGTGCGTGAACGGATTCTTAAAGCGGTGAGCGCGGTACCGGGGGTGTCGGAGGTGAGCGCACAACTAAAATCGTTAGGCGGGAATGCGGATATTGAGTTGCAGATCACCACAGCAAGCGATCAGATCAATATTCCGGAAAAACAGCGCGAAATTAGTCATGCGATCGAACAAGTGATTAAAAAACAATTAGGGATTGCCTTGGCGGGTCGTCCGCGTATCACCATGAAATTAGGTTCAGAAACGGTGATCGCGCCGGTGACTCCCACGAAATTAGGTTCAGAAATGGTGATCGCCCCTGTGACTCCCGCGCCTGTCAAAAGCGAACCTTTAGCGGAGAATCGGGGTTTTTTTGGAAGATCGCAGATCAGTGAACCGACTGAAAACGATCCGGATAATACCCTGAACTCTGAATCAGAGGCATAGATGAGGGATGTATGACTCAAGATAGTAATTATGTCCAGATGACACGGTGGGTACTTACCGCAGTCATTGTGGTTGTGCTGTTGGTGGTGATTTGGGCAATTCGTAACATTTTGTTGCTCACGTTAGCCTCGGTGATTCTGGTGGTTTTTTTCACGATACCCGTGCGTTTTTTGGCGCGGTTTGGTGTGCGTCGGACTCCGGCGATCATTACGTCGATTGTTGGGATTACGATCGTGTTTTTCTTGTTGATCCGCGTGGCGTTGCCGGGGTTATTAGCGCAATTCGCAACTTTGGCTACAGTCACGATTCCGACGGGCGTTCAGGAGTTGATCGCACAATGGAACAGTGGTGAGTTATTCAGTCAATCGCCATTTTTCTATGAGACGGTGCGTCCTGCGATCGAAAATTTGCGAATTGATGAGAACTTTATCAACGATTTGATGGGGCAGTTGGCGAATGCTGCTGGGCAGATCGGGATCTCGGTGTTGCCAGTGGTGGGCGATGTGGCGACAACGTTAATCAGCATCTTGATCTTGATCTTTTTGAGCATGTATTTTCTGGTCGATCCGCGGGGTTATAGTGAGGGGTTTATCAAACTATTCCCGCTGTGGTATCGCGATCGGGTGCGATTTATCATGGATCGGATCGATTTTACCTTGCGCGGATGGTTGGAAGGCACCTTCCTCTCGATGATCTTTGTGGGTGTGGGGACATGGGTCGGGTTGGCCTTACTTCAAATCGAACAGGCGGCGGCATTGGGGGTGATTGCGGGAGCGTTGTCGTTTATACCGAACTTTGGTCAGATTGTGGCGGTGGTGGCGGCGATTGTGGTTGGGATCGTGCAAGCGCCGGACAATCTGGGGTGGATCATCGTGGTGATGTATGGGATGTCGTTCGTGCAGAGTCAGATCTTTAGCCCGTTGTTGTTTTCGGAGAGCATCAAATTACCTCCGGTGATGGTTTTGTTGGGTCAGATTGTGTGTGGTGCGTTGTTTGGGTTTATTGGGATTTTGTTGGCTGTGCCGATCACCGCGATTGGGATGATCTTGGTGCAAGAGGTTTATGTGAAAGATGTGTTAGGGGATATTCCGAGTAAAAAAGAGACTCAACCCCAAGTGATCACGGTAGATGAGGAATTGTTGCCGGATGGGGTATAAATCCGGCGGCAATTTGCTCAAAAAGGGGTTGACAGGGTAAGAGGTAGGGATTACCATGTTGGTTATGATAAACACACTGACTTTAACAACTGTAAGCGGATAAGAGACCAGTTGAGCC
>JALOOG010000223.1 GCA_025454525.1 Anaerolineae bacterium
CATCCCGAACGGATGGAACGTTATCTGTTGGTGCTGGCCTTCGCTTATGGGTGGATGCTGACTTTGGGGAGTATGAGTGTCGCTGGTTCTACTCCGATCTAGAGTGAGGATCTGGTGAAGCGTTACGGTGTGTTTCACTTGAGGTTGTGCTACTTTAAAGAACGCTTTCATTACCGACCCCAAGAGAAGGTCGTCGGGCCATTTTTCGCCCCACGACCTTCCTTACTTTGGGCTTCAAAACTGTCCCCCTGACAGCCATCCATGGGGAGGGAATTGGCCCGCGTAGGATGAGCTAATTCTGTCTCCATGGGCGGGGGGTTTTCTGAGATGATGATCGAAGAGACACCTTTCGTATCAGATCGGTCGTATGAGCTAAAGGATAGCACAGATGAGCGAAAAAGTCGTAACATTTGTTACGACTTTCTGCCGATGTTTTTTGAAACCATTACTTGCGTTGATCAAGTCTAAAAAAAGCATGATGAAGGTGACTTAACTTTATGCTTTTCAACAGGTAAGTGTTACAATCAATCATCCGCTTAGAGATAAATGGAGGCACACATGATTTTACTGGTTGAAGATAGTGCTGATGATCTGATCTTTATGCAACGCGCCTTCCATAAAGCGGGGTGGCAAGCCCCTATGGTCGTAAAGGAAGATGGTGAAGAAGCGATTCATTACCTCACCCAGCTAAACAACTCCGGCGATCTGACCCAGTATCCGTTGCCAAGTTTGATCTTTTTAGATCTAAAGTTGCCGCGGCGCAATGGCCTAGAGGTGTTAGAGTGGTTACGTACACAATCGCGATTGAAACGGATTCCGGTGATCATGTTAACGTCTTCACGCGATTCATCCGACATCAATCAGGCGTATGAGTTGGGCGCGAATGCCTATATGGTCAAACCGAGTAGCCTTGATCAATTGATTGTGGCAATTGCGACGATGCAACAATATTGGACAGAGTTTGTCGAATTGCCCAGTTTTAACAGTTAACCTAAAAAACCGCTTGAGAACTCGGTAGAGTGGTTTACAATGGTGAGCGTGTGTCCTGATCTCGTCTCATCAGTGAAAGAGCGCTTTGATGCTCAATGAACCACCACCACCCGAAAAGCGGCCGCATCCATTGGAACGCAAACCAATCGACGAAACGACAGCGAATCCTAATCGTGTGATGTTACACATCCCGATCAGTAAGCCCTATGTCACTTACGGATTATTGGCGCTGAATATCGTGATCTTTGTTGTGGGATTGTTGATCCCGAATCTGGATCGGCAATTGCTGTTAGGCGGCGCAAATAATCAGATCCTTGTGTTGCGTGAAGGGGAATATTTGCGTTTATTCAGCGCGATGTTTTTACATGGCGGACTGATACATCTCTTCTTTAACGTATATGCGTTATTTATTGTAGGCACTAACATTGAAGGGTTGTTTGGTCATGTGCGTTTCACCCTGATCTATGTGTTGGGTGGAGTCACCGGCTCCTTGTTGAGTGTGTTGTTTAATTCCCCACAGACCTTATCGGTAGGGGCTTCTGGCGCGGTATTTGCGTTGTTTGCAGCGGAATTGATCTACTTGTATCAGCATCGTAAACTCTTAGGCCCCAACGGACGGGAACAATTCAAAAATTTGCTGATCCTTGCCGGCCTCAATTTCGCCTTAGGGATCTTCAGCAGCTTGGGATTGACCAGCATGAACATCGATAATTGGGGGCATATCGGCGGATTTATCGGCGGGGTGATCCTCACTTGGTACATTGGGCCGATTTTGATGATCCGCCAACATCCCCAACGAGAAGGCGCTTACTTGGCGGAGGACATCAACCCTTTGGCCCAACGGTATCAGGTGATCTCGTTATACAGCGCCGCCCTTTTAGCCGTGTTGATTGTGGCGACGTTGGTCAGCCGTTAAGGATCACAACAGGGCGCGGATTGCATCACGTAGGTGCGGGTTGATCGGGAAATGGCGCTCTAAGAAGGCCAAGATCGCCCGCGCCGACTCGATCGTGCGGTCATAACCGCCCAACATCTCCGATAATTCAGCCGCAATCAACGGGTGACGTTGCTCAAAACGGCGTTCACCCATGAAGCGATCCCGTTCGCCCGCTTGGGGTGTTTCGATCCGATCGGCTAGATCGACGATCCGGGCTAAAGCGAACGACTGGATAAAATAGGCCCCAGATAGCTTTTCACCGCGCCGATAGCGTCCGAGTCCCACGTATAAATTCGTCAAGGCCTCACCGATCAACCATTCGGTGCCATGTTCTTTGGGCGCGATAAACTTGGGGGAAGGGATCGCCAAGCGAGGATCAAAATCCGGAGCGCTCCACACGATCCGCCCCGGTGCAAACGGGATCGCGCTCATCTCATCCGGTTCAAACACGGCGAACTCACAAAACACGCCGTCCTCATAGAGCGCTTTGTAGCCATCGGCACTATTTAAAAAGGCATAACCCAACGGTGCGATCCGGGATAACCAACTTAGATCCGCGATCAATTCCCGTTTATAACCTGGACGTGCGATCACAAAAAAATCCAGATCCGAATACTGATCTAGGCGATCCCGTGATTCCCCCACTGAGCCGAGTCCCAGCAGGGCGTAGGCCTTGCCCATTTCGGCTAAGGATGCACCGATCTGCTCTAAACGCTGTAGTAACAAAGTGACATGATCCATTAGGAGGCCCCCTGCTTTGAATGAGGTGAAATCTGTATAAGGGGTTTGATGTTACAATAGACTCAAGCAAAAATCAGTAAGGATCTAGAGGATGGCGATCAATCGTGATTTATTTGACCAATTGGTAGAGGTGATCGAACCGCATGTGATCGATCCCGATCAACGGGCGGAATTGGTGTATCGTAACCTGTACGATTCGCCGATTTTACGTGAGATCAAACTTGAAGGCACACCGCGCAGCTTTACCTTGCATTTTGTGGCGACCTTGCTGAATTGGGATGAAGGCGAGTCGTTGCTTCCCGTGTTAAGTGATTTAAAAGAACGTAAGGGCGAAACCCAACGCCTCAATCAACTCTTACAAGCACTAGAGGGGACTCCTCAATTAGAGTTGAAAGAGTTAGAGGGAAGCCTTTTTGATAAAATGACCCCCTTGATCGCCGCGATCATGACCGGATTAACGACAGTGATCGCTACGGTTTTCACACTCGGAATTATAGGAAGTAGTCTCTCCGACTCGATTCCCATTCTGCTGATTGCTCTCGTATCAGCGGTAGCAACCGTGGCGATCGTGAGGGAGATCATAAAGCGATGACAACACCACCGCGCCGCACGCGCGCTGCTTCACATTATCTCAACGTCAAAATGGCACAAGTTCGCCAGAGCATCATGATATTGGCAAAACAGCGCGCACAACTTGAAGAACGCGATCAGATCACACCCAAAGATCTTCGCGATGCGTTGGGTTTTTTATTGCCCGCTCCCCCGAATA